>NZ_JBQCGS010000089.1:0-8525 GCF_051955415.1 Flexivirga sp. | reverse complement strand
GTCGCCCCCCGCGACTCCACCCGTGGCCGCACGGCCCACCGCCCCGCTGGGGTGGGTGGGTGCACCCCCGTTTGCGGGCGGGTCCTCCGTATGCCGCGACGCTCGCGCCATACGTCCCAGATCTTCCGTTTCACAGTTCATTCGCGAAGGAGCGAAGCACACACATGGCCAACTACACCGCTGCTGACATCAAGGCGCTGCGCGAGCAGACCGGTGCCGGCATGCTCGACGTCAAGAAGGCGCTGGACGAGGCCGACGGCGACAAGGCCAAGGCCACCGAGATCCTGCGGGTCAAGGGCCTCAAGGGCGTGACCAAGCGGGAGGGCCGCACGACCGCCAACGGTCTGGTCACCGCACACGTCGACGGCACCGCCGGCACCCTGCTGGAGATCAACTGCGAGACCGACTTCGTCGCCAAGGGTGAGAAGTTCGTCGAGCTGGCCGACAAGGTGCTCGCGCAGGCTGTGGCCGGCAAGGCCACCGACGCCGAGGCACTGCTGGCCTCCAGCGTCGACGGCGGCACCGTGCAGGACCTCATCGACCAGGCCGGTGCCACCATCGGCGAGAAGATCGAGGTCCGTCGCGTCGGTCGCCTGGAGGGCGAGAACGTCGTGTCCTACCTGCACAAGACCAGCCCCGACCTGCCCGCGCAGATCGGCGTCCTGGTGGCGACCAAGGGCGGCGACGCCACCGTGGCCCGCGACATCGCGATGCACATCGCGGCGTTCAGCCCGACGGTGCTGAGCCGCGACGAGATCGACGCCGAGGTGGTCGAGAACGAGCGTCGCGTCGCCGAGGCGACCGCCAAGGAGGAGGGCAAGCCCGAGGCCGCCCTGCCCAAGATCATCGAGGGCCGCGTCAACGGTTACTTCAAGGAGAACGTCCTGCTCGAGCAGGCGTTCGCCAAGGACTCCAAGAAGACGGTCGCCAAGGTCGCCGAGGAGGCCGGCGCCGAGGTCAGCGGTTTCCTGCGCTTCAAGGTCGGCATCTAGACCCCACGAAGTTTCTCCCCCGCTTCGCTCGTCCGAACACTTCGCGGGGACCGCGAGCGAGGCGGTCTGACCGGTTGCTTCACTGAGCGGACACATCAAGCACTGAGCGGACACGGAATCCTCCCCGGCTTCCGTGTCCGCGCAGTGCATTCCGTGTCCGCTCGATCAGGGTGTCGCGGGCGTGATCACCGGTGGTGCGAACCGGCCGTCCGGTCGCTCGCCGAGCGCCACCCAGTCACGGTGGAAGTCACTGCCGGGCGCGACCAGGTACCGTGCCGACGGATCGGCGACGATGTCCGCCGGCAGCGAGATCGCCGGGGATCGCACGTGATCGGTATGACGAGCCGCCTCGATAGCGTCCCGCAGCGCATGCGCCGCCGGTGTGGCCTCGTGGTCGACGGTAAACAGCCCGAGGTCGTACTCCCGCTCGGGGAAGTCGACCAACCGCCGGTCGATGTCGTGTGAAGACCACCAGGTGATGCCGGTCAGTGTCGGGACGGCCGCGACGGCCTGCACGGTGCGCATGACGAACTGCGGTGCGGCCTCGCGCGGCACATCCGGCAGCGGAGCGCCGACCTCCTGCAGCCACACCGGCCGGTCCGGGGAACCACACGCGCCGGCCAGCCGGGCGAGGTAGGCGGCGTGGGAGGTCGTCGCCGGACCGAGGGGGCCGTCCACCCGTGACGTGCCGTTGAAGACCCACGAGTGCACCGATGACACGTCACCGAGCGTGGTCACGTCGGCCGCGGAGAACGGGTGGTCCGGTGCGTAGAACGCGTCGTCGAAGAGCGAGTGCACCACCCGTTGATCCGCCCGGGCATGCTGGCGTATGGCGCCCAGCAGTTCCTGCGCCCAGGCGGTCGACTGCGGGATCGTGGTGGCGTTCGCCGGCCACAGGTTGTTGACCTCGTTGCCGAGGGTGAACGCGAACACGTTCGGCTCCGGCGCCAGTGCCCCCACCAATTGCTCGACGTACCAACGCAACCCGTCGCGTGCGTCGCGGTCGGTGAAGATGCTGCGCTGATGCCAGGTGAGCACCCACGACGGCAGGAAGTCGAAGCTCGACAGGTGGCCCTGCAGCAGATCCACGCAGACGTCCAGACCGCGCTCCGCGCCCAGGTGTATGACGGTTCGCACGTCGGCCACGGCACGGGCCCGCACCTGGGCACGGTTCGGCTGGATCCACGGCCACACCGGGAAGATCCGCACATGGTCCATGCCCAGCGAGGCGAGGTCGTCCAGATCGCGCGCGACGGCGTCGCGGTCCAGGTCCAGCCAGCTGTGGAACCAGCCCCGCGAGGGCACGTAGTTGGCGCCGAAGCGGAGGGTGCGGCGCGTCGCCGGCGATTCGTGATCGGACACGCAGGTGACTCTAGCCAGCCGATCCGCGGGCAGCCGGCCGAGCCGGTGCCAGGGGAGCGGTCCCCGACAGCCGCCCGTGCTCTACGGTTTCGTCCGTGAGCAGCTTGGCCGTCCCGGCGCTGATCGCCGTGATCCTGGTGCTGCCGGTCGCGGCGCTGTGGTGGTGGGCCCGCCGGCACCGCGGTATGGGCAGCGAGGCGGACCGCGCGACCTTGCGCACCTTGCACGAGGCGAACCGGGCCGCCCGCCCGTTGCGTGAAGGTCTCACCGAAGCGTCCGCCGAACGCGCGGTCCGGTCGCTGCGCCCGCTGTTGACCGCACCGGCGGTCGCGCTCAGCGACGGGCACTCGGTGCTGGGCTGGGACGGTCACGGGCAGACCCACCGGGACGACGTGCTGTCCGCCGCGACCGCACTGCTGCAGGACGGGCGGGCGCGGGTCGACCGGGTGGTCTGCACCGATCCCGCGTGCCGGCTCCGCGATGTCATCAGCGTCCCCCTGGTCGTCGACGGTTCCGTGGTGGGGACGCTGCACGCGCTGGTGACGGCGGCCGGTGCACCGGTCATCAAGGCCACCCACGAGGTGGCCGACTGGGTCAGCGGTCAGCTGGAGCTCGCCGAGGTCGACCGGCGCCGCTCCGGACTGGCCGAAGCCGAGCTGCGTGCGCTGCGGGCGCAGATCTCGCCGCACTTCATCTACAACGCGCTGACCACGATCGCGGCCTTCGTGCGCACGGACCCGGACCGCGCCCGTGAGTTGCTGCTGGAGTTCGCCGACTTCACGCGCTACTCGTTCCGGCGACGCGGCGAATACACCGCGTTGGCCGACGAACTGCAGTCGATCGAGCAATACCTCACCCTCGAACGGGCCCGCTTCGGCGAGCGCCTGCGGGTGACGTTGCGTGTCGCCCCCGATTGTTTGACGGTGATGGTGCCGTACCTCTCCCTGCAACCGGTCGTCGAGAACGCCGTGCGGCACGGCCTGGAGCCGAAGGCCGGTCCCGGGGAGGTGGTCGTGGAAGCCATCTCCGACGGTGTCGACGTGCGGATCACCGTGGAGGACAACGGGGTCGGAGAGGATCCGGACCGCATCCAGCAGGCGCTCGACGGTGTCACGCAGGCCGATTCGATCGGTCTGTCGAACGTCGACATGCGGCTGCGCGCGACGTTCGGTGAGCAGTACGGCCTGGTGGTCGAGACCGCCCCCGGTGCCGGTACGAAAGTGCTGATGCGGGTGCCGCGGTTCGCCGCCAGGGCCCACCCGAACGACGGTGTCGCGCACTACGGGTCCTGAACGGGCTGCTCATAGACTCCTGGGATGGATGCCGTGCCGGATCACCTGCGGGTGCTCGTCGTCGACGACGAGCCCCCGGCACGTGGCGAGCTGGCCTACATGATCGAGCAACTCGACCCGGGCGCCTCGGTGCACGCCGTCGGTTCGGGCGTCGAGGCCCTGCGCGCACTGGAGACCACGTCGATCGATGCGGTGTTCCTCGACATCGCCATGCCCGGCCTGAGCGGCCTGGACCTCGCCCGGGTGCTCGCCCGTTTCGAGCGGCCGCCGGCGGTCGTCTTCGTGACCGCCCACGACGCGCACGCGGTCGAGGCGTTCGAGCTGGACGCGGTCGACTACCTGCTCAAGCCGGTCCGCCCCGCCCGGGTGCAGGAGGCGCTGCGCCGCGTACTCGCCCACGATGCCCCGCCCGCGCCGCCGGAGGACGACCCGACCATCCCGGTCGAGCTGGGCGGTGTCACCCGATTCGTGCGCCGCTCGGACGTCCACTTCGTCGAGGCACATGGCGACTACGTGCGGTTGCACACCGGCGAGGCCACGCACCTGGTGCGCTTGTCGCTCGGCACCCTCGAACACGACTGGGCCAGTGCGGGGTTCCTGCGCATCCACCGCAGCTACCTGGTGGCCACTCGGCACATCACCGAGTTGCGCCAGCACGACCAGCGCAGCGTGGTGGTGATCGACGGTCACGAACTCGAGGTCAGCCGCCGCCGCAGCCGCGAGTTGAAGGACGTGTTGCTGCGCGGGTCGGGGGAGCAGCGCCGGGAGCCGCGGTCGTGACCGCAGCCGACGGCCCCGCCCCGCGGCATCGCCCCGACGGACCGGGGCCGCGGGTCCGGGTGCAGCGTCGCCGCAACGCCGCTGCGGACGTGGCCGCGATGAGCCAGGAGATCGACGCGCAGTCGATGCTCGGTGAGGCGTTGCTGCGGTCGCTGATGCGTGCCCAGTTGCGGCTGGCCGCGGTGGTGCTCTTCCTGCTGGCGGTGACGCTCGGCTCCCTGCCGCTGGCCTTCGACGTGCTGCCCGGCATCCGCCGGCTGCACGTGGTCGGCATACCTCTTCCGTGGCTGCTGCTCGGTGTGCTGGTCTATCCCGTGCTGCTCGGCCTCGGCTGGTTCTACGTGCGCTACGCCGAACGCAACGAGGCCGGCTTCATGCGGCTGGTCGGGCGGCCCGGCGCGGGCACAGCGGGCCCGGCGGGCACAGCGGGCGAGCGATGAATGCCGCTGTCGGCCTGACAGCGGTCCTGGCGGTCTCGCTGCTCACCCTGGGCATCGGCGTCTTCGGTGTCCGGGTCTCGCGCACCACCAGCGACTTCTACGTCGCCTCCCGCAGCGTCGGGCCGGTCGTCAACGCCTCGGCGATCGGAGGCGAATACCTCTCTGCCGCCTCGTTTCTCGGTGCTGCCGGCCTCATCCTGGCGCACGGCGCCGACGCGCTGTGGTACCCCGTCGGCTGGACCGCCGGTTACCTGGTCCTACTGGTGCTGGTCGCCGCCCCGTTGCGTCGCTCGGGCGCCTACACGCTGTCCGACTTCGCCGAGCTGCGGCTGGAGTCCCAGGCGGCCCGCAAGGTGTCCAGCGTGGTGGTGGCACTGATCGGGGTGCTCTACCTCCTGCCGCAGTTCCAGGGCGCCGGCATCACCTTGCGCACCCTCGTCGGAGCGCCGACTTGGACCGGTTCGGTGCTCGTCGCGGTGGTCGTGCTGGTGATCGTGCTGTCCGGCGGCATGCGCTCCATCACGGTGACGCAGGCGTTCCAGTACTGGCTGAAACTCACCGCGTTGATCATCCCGGCCGCCGTCCTGCTGGCGCACTGGCATCGGGCGGGCGGCCCGGCGCCGCACGAACTGCACGTGTCCGACTGGGTCGAGCCGATGCAGGGCGAACACGCCACCTACTTGGTCTATTCGCTGATGCTGGCGACCTTCCTGGGCACGATGGGACTGCCGCACGTCGTGGCCAGGTTCTACACCAACATCGACGGACGCGCCGCCCGGCGCACCACCCTGGGCGTGCTTGGCCTGCTGAGCCTCTTCTACCTGATCCCCACGGTGTATGGCGTCCTCGGCCGCATCTACAGCTTCCGCCTGATCGCGTCCGGGCGCACCGACGCGGTGGTGCTGGAGCTGCCGACCGACATGCTGCACGGTTTCGGCGCGGACCTGCTCACCGGGCTGCTGGGCGCCGGGGCGTTCGCGGCGTTCCTGTCGACCTCGTCCGGGCTGGCCGTGTCGGTGGCGGGCGTGCTCAGCCAGGATGTGCTGCGCGGCCGATCGGACCCGGTCCGGGACTTCCGCCGCGCCACCGCGCTGGTCGTCTCACTGACATTGGTGCTGCTCGTGGTCTCCAGCGGGGTGCCGGTCGCCCGCGCGGTGGAGCTGGCGTTCGCGGTCGCGGCCTCGACCTTCTGTCCCTTGCTGTTGCTCGGCATCTGGTGGCGTGGCCTCACCGCCCCCGGCGCGATCGCCGGCCTGGTGGTCGGCGGTGGCACCTGCACGGCCGCGGTCGTCACCGCGCTGGCCGGCTACCACGCACCCGGACTCGCCGGTCCGCTGCTGGCACAGCCGGCCGCGTGGACCACCCCGCTGAGCCTGCTGGTGATGATCGGCGTGTCGCTGGCCACCGCGGACCGCCGTCCGCCCAGCGTCATGCGCACCATGGTCCGCCTGCACACCCCGGAGCACCTCGACGTCGACCGGGGCAGCTTCGACCCCGAGCGCGGCGCGGGATCGGCCACCGACGCACCGACCGTTCGGCCCGGTGCAGCGACCGTTCGTCGCGGCCGGCGGTGACGTCCGGCGACCATGTGACCCCGCTCACATCATGGAATCCGTCATGACCACCGCGGCCTGGCTGATGCGAGAAAGCTGGTGACACACGGTGTGTGCCGTGACCATCGCCCGACGTCAGGAGTTCTTCCATGTCCGAGACGACCACCCGCCCGGCACCGGGCGCCCACCTGGCCGATCCGGCCGCACTCGGCCTGGGCGCCTTCGCCCTGACCACGTTCGTGCTGAGCGTCGTCAACGCCGGCATAGTCCCCTCGACCGTGGAGCCCGTGGTGTTCGGCCTCGCCTTCGCCTACGGCGGCGGTGCGCAGCTCGTCGCCGGCATCTGGGAGTTCGCCAAGGGCAACACCTTCGGCGCCACGGCGTTCTGCTCGTACGGCGCGTTCTGGCTGTCCTTCTGGTGGCTGACCGGGCACACCGACCTGTCCGGCGCCGGCTCGGACGTCAACAAGGGCCTGGGCGTCTACCTGCTCGCCTGGGGCATCTTCACCCTCTACATGACCGTCGCCTCGCTGCGGGTCAGCGGCGCCGTGCTGGTCGTCTTCATCCTGCTGACCATCACCTATTTCCTCCTGGCCTTCGGTGAGTTCGGGAACAGCAGTGGATTGACCAAGACCGGTGGCTATGTTGGGTTGTTGACGGCGATCGCCGCTGGGTACGCATCGTTCGCGCCGGTCGCGAACTTCACGTTCAAGCGCACCGTGCTGCCGACTTTCCCGTTGAGCTGAAGGAGCACACATGAGTGACACACCGACCGAGCCCACTCTGTCCAACCTGCTGCACGAGACCCGACGGTTCGAACCCCCGGCCGACCTGGCGGCCGCCGCCAACGTCAAGGCCGACGCGTATGACGCGGCTGACGCCGACCGGCTCGGGTTCTGGGCGAAGCAGGCCGAACGGCTCACCTGGGACACGCCGTTCGAGGAGGTCCTCGACTGGTCCAACCCGCCCTTCGCGAAGTGGTTCGTCGGCGGCAAGCTGAATGCGGCATACAACTGCCTCGACCGGCACGTGGAGGCCGGTAACGGCGTCCGCGTCGCCTACTACTTCGAGGGCGAGCCCGGGGACACCCGCACCATCACCTACGCCCAGCTCAAGGACGAGGTGTGCAAGGCCGCCAACGCGCTCATCGAGCTCGGCGTCAAGACCGGTGACCGGGTGGCCATCTACATGCCGATGATCCCCGAGACGGTCATCGCGATGCTGGCCTGCGCCCGGCTGGGCGCGCCGCACACGGTCGTCTTCGGCGGCTTCTCGGCCTCGGCGCTGCGCGACCGCATCATCGACTGCGAGGCGCACATCGTCATCACCGCGGACGGCGGCAACCGCAAGGGCAAGCCGTCGGCGCTGAAGCCGGCCGTGGACGAGGCGCTCACCGAGTGCCCGGACGTGCGCAACGTGCTGGTGGTCAAGCGCACCGGCCAGGACGTCGACTGGACCGAGGGCCGCGACCTGTGGTGGCACGACGCGGTCGACGAGCAGTCGACCGAGCACACCCCGGAGGCGTTCGACGCGGAGCACCCGCTCTACGTGATGTACACCTCGGGCACCACCGGCAAGCCCAAGGGCATCCTGCACACCACCGGCGGTTATCTGGTCGGCACGTCATACACGCACTGGGCCGTCTTCGACCTCAAGCCGGAGACCGACGTCTACTGGACCGCGGCCGACATCGGCTGGGTCACCGGGCACTCCTACATCGTCTACGGACCGCTGGCCAACGGCACGACGTCGATCATGTACGAAGGCACCCCGGACACCCCGCACCCGGGCCGCTGGTGGGAGATCGTCGCCAAGTACAAGGCGACGATCCTCTACTGCGCCCCGACCGCGATCCGCACCTTCATGAAGATCGGCGCGGAGGTGCCCGCCGAGCACGACCTCACCTCGCTGCGGCTGATCGGTTCGGTCGGTGAGCCGATCAACCCCGAGGCCTACGTCTGGTACCGCGACACCATCGGTGGCGGCAAGACGCCGGTGGTCGACACCTGGTGGCAGACCGAGACCGGCATGATCATGGTCAGCGCGCTGCCCGGCCTGACGACGCTGAAACCCGGATCAGCCACCCAGCCCTTCCTGGGCGTCAAG
>NZ_JBQCGS010000088.1:0-29159 GCF_051955415.1 Flexivirga sp. | reverse complement strand
CCGCCGCGAGCCGTTCGCGGACGTCCGCGACCCTCGGGTCAGTGGTCTCGCTCATGCCGGCAAGCCTAGGCCGCGCGCGATCAGCATCCGTTGGACCTCCGAGGTGCCTTCGCCGATCTCCAGGATCTTGGCGTCGCGGTAGAAGCGCGCCACGGGGTACTCCTCCATGAAGCCGTTGCCACCGAAGATCTGGGTGGCGATGCGGGTCGCGGTCACGGCCGACTCGGTCGAGTAGAGCTTGGCGATCGACGCGGCCTGCTTCACCTCGCCCACCGAGCGCCGGCCGGCCTCGAGTTCGTCCTTGAGCCACGCGGCCTTGTAGGTCAGCAGGCGGGACGCCTCGACCATGACGGCGAGGTCGGCCAGCTGGAACGACACGCCCTGGTTGACGGCGATCGGCTTGCCGAAAGCCGTACGGGTCCGGGCGTATTCGGTCGCCGCCTCCAGGCATGCCTGCGACAGGCCGACGGCGAGCGCCGAGATGGCGATGCGTCCGTCGTCCAGTGTCTTGAGGAACTGTTTGAAGCCCTGTCCGCGCTCCCCCAGCAGGTTCGCTTCGGGCACCACGCAGTTGGAGAACGTCAGGCCATGGGTGTCGGAGATGTGCCAGCCGAGCTTGTTGTATGCCGGCTCGGCCGTGAAGCCGGGTGTGCCGGCGGGGACCATGATGGCGCTGATCTCCGGGCGGCCCTGATCGTCCGTGCCGGTGCGGGCGGTCACGGTGACCACGGAGGTGATGTCGGTGCCGGAGTTGGTGATGAAGGCCTTGGCGCCGTTGATGGTCCACTGCCCGTCGGTCAGCGTCGCCTTGGTGCGGGTGGCACCTGCGTCGGAGCCGGCGTCCGGCTCGGTCAGCCCGAAACCGGCGAGCGCACGACCGGCGACCAGGTCCGGCAGGAAGCGCTGCTTCTGCTCCTCGGAGCCGTAGGTGAGGATCGGGTTGATGCCCAGGCCCATGCCCGCCGACAGGGTGATCCCGATCGACTGGTCGACCCGGCCCAGTTCCTCGATCGCCAGGCACAGGTAGGTGAAGCCGCCCTCCTCCAGGCCGGCGCCGCCATACTCCTCCGGCACGACCAGCCCGAAGAGCCCCAGCTCGCCCATCTTCGGCACGAGGTCGACCGGGAAATGGTGGTCCAGATCCCACTGCGCCACGTGCGGGGCGACCTCCTTCTCCGCGAAGTCGCGCACGACCCGCCGGAATTCCTCGTGCTCCTGGGTCAACTCGAACATGCTGCTGCCAAGTCCTTCGGATCGGGGCCGCCAAGACCAACTGCTTGACGTTAACGTCAACGTAAAGCATGCTTGCCGGTCATGACAACCCCGGAGACGACCCCGGACAGCGGACAGACCTGGACGATCGGCGAGCTCGCCGACGAGTTCGAGGTCACCCACCGGACCATCCGGCACTACGAGGAGCTCGGCCTGATCACCCCCGAGCGGCGCGGCACGGCACGTGTCTTCCACCGCCGCGACCGCACCCGCCTCGCGCTGATCCTGCGCGGCAAGCGCATCGGGTTTCCGCTGGACGAGATACGCACGATCATCGACATGTACGACCAGACGCCCGGGGAACAGGGACAGCTGGAGTACCTCCTGGCGCAGATCGCAGCCCGGCGCCGTGATCTGGAGCAGCGCCGCGCGGACATCGAGCAGACGTTGCGCGACCTGCACGAGGTGGAGGCCCGCTGCCGCAGCGACCTGCGGGCCCTGCGGCACACCTGATCGACCGCGGCAGGCTCTGGTTTCGGCATACTGACTGCCACCATGCCTTCTCGAGTGACCGCTGCCGCGCTGGGCGCCGCCATACTCCTGGGCGCGAGCGCGCCGGCGTATGCCGCCACCGACCCGGGCGGTGCGCCGCCCGTCGTACAGTTCAGCACCGCCCGCGGGGACGCCCCGGTGTTGCGTCCCGGGATGCATCGCACGGCCCCGCCGACGGGCCGCACCGAGCGCTATGCGGCGATCACCCGTCCGCAAGGTGGTGCGGTCACGGTCGCCATCTTCGGCTCGGTCGACGCCGCGATCACCACCGCCGACGGCAAGAACACCTGCTCCAGCAGCGGTGCCAGCCTGAGCAACGACGTGACCGGCTACACCTTCGTGTATGTCGACCCCGCCCACTCCGAGCGGCAGACCTATCAGCCGGACGAATGCGCGTCGGCGACCGACCTGATCCTGCGGATCAGGTCCGACGACTCGTCGTCGTCCTCCTCGTCCAGTGCAGCAGCAACCGGACCGCTGCAGGTCGCCGTCACCGTCGAGCCCAAGCTGGCCGCGGCCGGGAGCCCGTCCCCCAAGGACCAGCAGAACAAGATCGCCGCGCCCAGCACGAGCACCCCCGCGGCCGAGCGCGCCGTGAGCGACCGGCTGGCCGCGCCGACCAGCCTGGAGCCCGGCAGTTACCGGGTGTCGCTCACGCCGGGCCGGCTCGCCGTCGCCCGGGTGCGCGTCGGCTGGGGCCAACGGCTCGCCGCGTCGGTCGACGCGCCACGCAACGGCAGCAATTTCGCACCGTCGGAGTCGCTCGATGTGGCGTTGGCGGCGTTCAGTCCGCAGTGGGCGCCGGTCGGCGGCGGTGACGGCTCGGCATTGCTCTTCAAGGAGGAGTCGACCGAGCGGACCGCGAGCGTCTACACGGCTCCGGTCAACCGCGGCAACAGCAAGGTCGACTACGACACCGCGGGCGACGTCGGCACCTCCCGTGCGCAATGGACGACCGTCGCCGGCTGGTACTACGTGGTGGTCCGCGTCAGCGCCACCCAGCAGGACCAGCAGCCGACCACTCGTAGCTTGCCGGCGCGGCTCAATCTGGCAGTGGTCGGCACGCCGACCGCCGGGCCGACCTACGTGGGTGCGGACGGAACGGCAGCCGCGGCGCCCGCGGCCACCCAGCTGAGTCAGGGCGGGACCAGCGACTCCGCCTCCGGCGCGGCGACCGCGCTGCGCATCGGCGGCTCCGTCTTCGTGGTGGCAGCCGCCGCGGCCGTCGTCGCGTTCCTGCGCCGGCGCGCCTGAACGGTGCGGGCAGCTCTCGACGGCGCCTCGATAGACGATCGGCTACCGACACTGGCGCGGCGGCAATCGGCTACAGGTCGCAGATGACTGCGAGGGTGTTGCGGATCTGCTGCAGGACGACCGGGCCGACGTTTCCCCGGTGCGTTGTGATCCTGCTGGTGGCAACTGCTCGTACATGCTGGCACTGAGCAGCCGATGCTGCGTTGAGTCCGTTGCGGTCGTCCGGTTCGATCACGACTTCGGCGCCGCTGTTGCGCAGTGTCCGCGTCAGCGGAACGACCTGCACCACGTTGGGGCCACCACGCAGGATTCTCGCGGCAGTCACAATGAGCGCTGGCCGAACCAGTCCTGCCTCCGAACCGGTTGGTGCACCGAGATCAAGGTCGACGACGTCACCCGGCGTCAGCATCGAGCCAGGAGGTTTCCTCGTCGGTCAGCGGTGCGGCGAGGTCGCGGCCGATGTCATCTTGGTGGAGCAGTCGCACGGCCCGGGACACGGTGTCGGCGACGGTTTGATGCCGTTCGGTGGCGAGCTGTCGTAACTCGTCACGAGTTTGCCGGCTGATCCGGATCGTTGTCGTATCGGACATGGCTCCATCATATTCCTGTAGACTCATGCGTCTACAAATCACCGCTCACCACGCGACATCATGGATGCGGGCCCAGGCGGATCGCCTGTCGCGGAACCCCCGCAGCTGATCGAATCGACTTCACCCGCAATGCAGCGGGCCAGAAGTTTTCGGTCGAGTCGTGAACTGTTACGCGGCCGGCGTCGACATGCTCGTCGACCGATGCGGCCACGAGCTACCGACCGTGATCGAATCAGGCGGTCGCAATCGTGAGGGAGAGTTCCGCGACGACGTGGTGCGCCCGTCTCGCTTCCCGATCCCTCGCTCCTTGTTGGTGAGTCCGCGGTGCGTTTCATTCGTCGCGCCGGTCCGCTCAGACGACGCCAGCTCCGCAAGATGCTTCACGAGCAGCATCACGCTCGACGAGATCCTCGACTGACCCGGAACGTGGCTGTCGGCGAGGATGTCGCAGGTGGCATGGCAGGCGCTCCCGCCATGGGCCAACGACGTCTCGCCCACGATTTCGCCCGGAAGCGCCTCGCGAAGGTCCGCGCGACCTGAACCCGGCTACTTCTGCCAGGTGTAGCCATTGCCGTCGGCGACGCACTGCAGGGTGTGCTTACCGGCGGTGTCGTTCTCGAAAGTGCCGGCGTCCTGCCACTGGCAGGTGCCGCCGAGGGTGGCCTGCCCCGGGGTGAGGTCGCCCGTGCTCGGCGAGTGCGGCAGCCAGATGCCCAGCAGCGCGGCGACCGCGACGACAGGGACCAAGGCGAGTCCGACCCGGCGTCCGGTGGACGTGCGCGGCGGCGTGTCGCCGGCCGTAGTCATCGGACGACGCGCAGCGCCCTGGGCGCGGGTCACCTCATGCGCATGCTGGTGCAGGGCGGCCGCCGGCGCCGTCATCGCCCGTTCCGGGGCGACCGGCGCGGCAGCCTGCACCGTGGTGATGCGCGCCGGTATGCCGATCTCCTGCTGGTCGACCCACGTCAGGTCGGCGGTCTCCAACGCGTCGGCCGCGGCGCCCGCCGACGGCGGCCGTCCCCGCGGATCCGGGTCGGCGAGATCGGCGACCACCCGCCACAACAGGTCGGGGATCCCGTCAGGACGGGGCGGCACCTGCTCGCGGCTGCGCCGGATCTCGTCCGGCCGGTGGCCGGTGAGCAACTGGAACGCGACGATGCCGGCGGCATACAGATCGAAGCCGGGCGCCGGGTCCGCGCCGGCCATCTGCTCCGGCGCGAGATACCCGCGGGTACCGAGCACCACGGAAGTGGTCGTCATCCGCGGGGAGTCGACCGGCACCGCGATGCCGAAGTCGGTCAGCATCAGGTGCGGGCGGTGCACACCGGTGGCGGCCAGCAGCAGGTTCGCCGGCTTCACATCCCGGTGTATGACGCCGGCGCCATGCACCGCATCCAGGGCCCGCAACAACTGCCGCAGCAGCTCGGCGACATACCGCGGCGGCAGGGTGCGATGGTCGCGCAGCAGGTCGCTGACCGCGCCGCCGTCCACCATCGGCATGGTGAACAACACCCGATCGTCCTCGCCGGCCCAGCCGATCGGCGTCACGACGTTGGGATGGTGAATGCGCACGCCCTGCTCGCGCATGAAACGCAACAGGGCTCCGGCGTCGGACTGCCGCAACACCTTGGCTGCGAGGATCCGGTCCTGCTTGCGGTCATGGACCTGCCAGACCGAACCCATCCCGCCCTCGCCGATGACGTCGATCAGCTCGTAGCGGCCCGCGAACACCTCTCCCACGGGTCAGCAGCATGCCAGTTCAGCCCAGCCGGCGGCGAACTGCGTTCACCACCCGCCGGGCGAACGGCTGCCTTCAACCGAACTCCCTCGGGTCCGGGCCGGTGCGCAGCCCGCGGTCCAGTCCGGCGATCGCGGTCAGGTCCTCGGCGGACAGCTCGAAGCCGAAGATGTCGAAGTTCTCGGCGATGCGCGAAGGGGTGACCGACTTGGGGATCACCACGTTGCCCAGCTGCAGGTGCCACCGCAGGATGACCTGCGCCGGCGTCCTGCCGTGCCGTCCGGCGATCCGCCCGATCATCTCGTCGGTCAGCACGTCGCCGCCGGAGGCCAACGGGCTCCACGCCTCGGTGACGATGCCGTGCCGGGCATGGAAGTCGCGCAGCTGCGCCTGCTGCAGGTAGGGGTGCAGCTCGATCTGGTTGATCGCCGGGAACTCACCCAGCTCGTCGTGGACGCGCTGCAGGTGCTCGATCTCGAAGTTGCAGACGCCGGCGGCACGGATGCGGCCGTCGTCGCGCAACTGCATCAGTGCGCGGAAGGTGTCGACGAAGGTGTCCTGCTTCGGCGCCGGCCAGTGCACCAGATAGAGGTCGACCGGACGACCCAGACGCTTCTCCGAGGCGTCGAACGCGCGCAGCGTGGCGTCATACCCCTGGTCGTCGTTCCAGACCTTGGTGGTCAGGAACACCTCGTCGGCCGACAGGTCCGAATCCGCAAGTGCCGCACCGGTGCCCGCCTCATTGCCGTAGATCCGCGCGGTGTCGATGTGCCGGTACCCGGTCTGCAGCGCGGTCGTGATCGCGGGGCCGACCTCGTCGTCCGGCACCTGCCAGACGCCGAAGCCCAGTTGCGGGATCGGCACCTCAGTGCCCTTCCCGCGCAGCGCGACGGTGGGCACGTTCTGTCCATCGGTTCCACTCATGTCCGTGCCAACAGTCCGGGCCGCCGGTGTATGCCGCCGCCCGCGCGCCGTCTCACCACCCGAACACGTGACCCGCATCACTCCTCGCTACAGTCGGCGCCATGCCGCAACTGCAGAAGGTTTTGATCGCCAACCGTGGTGAGATCGCGGTGCGAGTCGCCCGCGCCTGCACCGACGCGGGGCTCACCTCGGTGGCCGTCTACGCCGACCCGGACCGGGACGCGCTGCACGTGCGGGTGGCCGACGAGGCCTACTCGCTGGGCGGTTCCACTCCCGCCGACTCCTACCTCGACCAAGCCAAACTGCTCGACGTCGCACAGCGCTCCGGCGCCGACGCGGTCCACCCGGGCTATGGATTCCTTTCCGAGAACGCCGGATTCGCGGAGGCAGTGCTGGACGCCGGACTCACCTGGATCGGCCCTCCCCCGGCCGCGATCGACTCGCTCGGCGACAAGGTCAAGGCGCGCCACATCGCGACCGCCGCCGATGCGCCGCTGGTCCCCGGCACCAAGGATCCGGTCGGCGGGGCCGACGAAGTGGTCGCCTTCGCGCAGGAGCACGGCCTGCCGGTCGCCATCAAGGCGGCGTACGGCGGTGGCGGCCGCGGCCTGAAGGTCGCCCGCAGCATCGAGGAGATCCCCGAACTCTTCGACTCCGCGGTCCGCGAGGCGGTGACCGCGTTCGGACGCGGCGAGTGCTTCGTCGAGCGCTTCCTCGACAAGCCGCGCCACGTCGAAACGCAGTGTCTGGCAGACACGTTCGGCAATGTCGTGGTCGTCTCCACCCGCGACTGCTCGTTGCAGCGACGCAATCAGAAGCTGGTCGAGGAGGCACCTGCGCCATACCTCTCGCAGGAACAGCACGCGGAGTTGCTGCGCGCCTCCAAGGCGATCCTGTCGGCGGCCGGTTACGTCGGTGCCGGCACCTGCGAGTTCCTGATCGGGCAGGACGGCGCGATCAGCTTCCTGGAGGTCAACACCCGCCTGCAGGTCGAGCACCCGGTCTCGGAGGAGGTCACCGGCATCGACCTGGTGCGTGAGCAGTTCCGCATCGCGGCCGGCGAGGAGCTGGGGTATGCCGACCCGGAGCCGCACGCGCACTCCATCGAGTTCCGCATCAACGGCGAGGACGCCGGCCGCGGTTTCCTGCCCGCCCCCGGCACCGTGGAGGTCTTCCGTGCACCGAGCGGCCCCGGTGTGCGGGTCGACTCCGGCGTGGTGTCCGGTGACGTCGTCGGTGGAGCCTTCGACTCGATGCTCGCCAAGCTGATCGTCACCGGACGGACCCGCGCCGAAGCGCTGCAGCGGTCCCGGCGGGCGCTGGCCGAGATGGTCGTCGAAGGGATGCCGACGGTGCTGCCCTTCCACCGGGCCGTCGTGTCGGACCCGGCCTTCGCCACCGATGACGAGACGCCTTTCGCCATACACACGCGGTGGATCGAGACGGAGTTCGACAACCGGATCGAGCCGTATGACGGCACCCCTGCGACGGCCGAGGCGACCGCCCGCCAGTCGTTCGTCGTCGAGGTCGACGGCAGGCGGTTGGAGGTGACGCTGCCGGCCGGCCTGCAACTGGGCGGCGGCGGCGCGTCCGAAGGTTCCGCTCGGCGGCGCGCCCCGAAGCGGTCGCGTGGCGGCTCCGGCACGGCAACCGTGTCCGGTGACGCCCTGACCGCGCCCATGCAGGGCACGATCGTCAAGATCGTGGTGGCCGAGGGCGATCAGGTCGAGGCAGGCGACACGGTCGTCGTCCTGGAGGCGATGAAGATGGAGCAACCCATCACCGCGCACCGCGCGGGCACGGTCGGCTCGATCGGTGCGGCGGTGGGCGACATGGTGCCCGCCGGCGCGGTGCTCGCCACGATCACCGACTAGTTCGGTTCACGCGCCGTCGGCCGTGACGTCCGCGTCGGCGATGGCGCGCAGGACGAGGGTCACCATCGCGCGCAGATAGCCCGGTCGTTCGGCGGCAGAGGTTGCCAGCAGCCCACTGAGCACGACGCCGTCCAGGCTCGCGACGATCGCCTCCGCACGCAGCCGGGGGCTGGTCTTCTCGACGCGGCAGACGATCGACTCGACGATGTCGGTGAGGTTGGTCCGCCAGGCCACGATCGGCTCACTCAACGACGGCGTGCGCCCCGCCTCCAACGCGAGCTCCGACATGGTGACGATCAGGTCCGGATGTTCCGACCAGCGCAGCAGCATTGCGATCGTCGCCTCGATGGCCGGCTCGATGCCTTCGTCCGCCGCCGGGCTGGGCAGTGACGCGCCGAGCGCTCGCACGTCGGCGTGCAGGGCTTGCGCGACGAATTCGCTGAGCGCGGTGAGCAGTGCGAGCCGGGTCCGGTAGTAGACCGAGCAGGTGCCCTCCGGCATACCCGCCTCACGGTCGACCGCGCGATGGGTCAGCCCTCGCATCCCCGCACGACCGACGACGACGATGGCGCTGCGCAGCAGGACCTCCTGCCGGGCGGCCGTGCCCTCGGGGGCCTGGCCGGATCGCGGTGCGGCTGTTCTGCGGGCGGACACCCTTGCACCTTCTCATGTGCTCCACCGCGACGTGACGGAGACCACTGGCCGTCGATTTGCCATCTACCACTACAGGCGTAGTGTTGGTTTCACTACAACCGTAGTAACACGACATCAGGAGTTCGCATGATCAACATCAACGCCTTCTTCATCGGCTTCGTGGTCATCAACGCGATAGCGCTCGCGCTCCTCGTGGGCTTCGCCGCCACCTGGGCGACCCGCTTCTTCGCGGCCAACCGCAAGCAGCGCATCGCGCGCCACGAGACCTTCGGTCGCTACTACTCGCAGTTGGCGCTCGGCCACTGACGGGCCACTGACGGGCCACTGACGGGCCATTGATGGACCACTGACCACCTGCGCGCCGGTCGCGCATCCTGCCAGCCGCGGCGGCGCCGCCTCGTACCTTCCCCGTGGCGGCGCCGCTTTTCGCTGCGCGGGCCGGGGAACGTAGATTGGTGTGTCGACCCGCCCGCCGGCAGAACGGAACACGCCGTGACCGTGCTCGTGAGATACGTCATCCTGATCGTCATCGTCGTCGCCGTGGTCTTCGTGCTGCGCACGGTCAAGCCGAAGTTGCGCGAGCAGCGGCACCGCCGCTGGGAGGAAGCCGGACTGCTCCCCCACCAGGTCGATCCCCACGCGCCGCGCAAGGACACCCCCGAGGACGAACCTCGCGACTGACGGCTGCGCAGCCGTGCCTCAGATGTCGGCTTCGTGCAACCGACGGGCCGCCTCGGCGATCGACCCGGTCATCGACGGATAGACCGAGAACGTGCTGGCCATCTGGTCGACGGTCAGGCGGTTCTGGACCGCCAGGCCGATCGGGTAGATGAGTTCGGAGGCCTGCGGCGCGACGACGACGCCGCCGATGATCGTGGTGCTGCCCGGCCGGACGAAGAGCTTGACGAAGCCGTCGGTGATGTTGCGCATCTTGGCGCGCGGGTTGGTCGACAGCGGCAGCGTCACCACCCGGGCCTCGATGCGGCCCTCCTCGACATCCGCCTGCGAGTAGCCGACCGTCGCGATCTCCGGGTCGGTGAAGATGTTGGCGCACACCCCGCGCAGGTTGAGCGGAGCCACCGCGTCGCCCAACGAGTGGGCCATCGCGATCCGGCCCTGCATGGCCGCCACGGACGCCAACGGTAGGACGCCGGTGCAGTCGCCGGCGGCATACACGCCCTGTGCGGAGGTGCGCGACACCCGGTCGACGAGGATGTGCCCGGAGGACCGCGTCTCGATCCCGAGGCTGTCCAGGCCGATGTCCTGGGTCAGCGGCACGGAGCCCACGGCGAGCAGGACGTGGGAGCCGCGGACCTCGCGGCCGTCCTCGAGGGTGACCACGACCGCGTCACCCTCCCGGCGCGCCGCCGCCATCCGCGAGCGATTCAGCACCTTCATGCCGCGCCGCCGGAAGACGTTCTCGATGACCGTCGCGGCGTCGGCGTCCTCGCCGGGCAGCACGCGGTCACGCGACGACACCAGGGTGACGTCACAACCCAGGCCGAGGTAGGCGTGAGCCAGCTCGGCTCCGGTGACGCCCGAGCCCACCACGATCAGCTTCTCGGGCAGTTCGGTCAGGTCGTAGATCTGCTGCCAGGTCAGGATCCGCTCACCGTCCGGCACGGCGGTGTCCATCACACGCGGGGTGCAGCCGACGGCCAGCAGTATGACGTCGGCGTGCAGTTGCTCGGTCGCGCCGTCGGCGAGCTCGGCGTCCACGCGGCCGGGACCGGCGATGCGGCCGAAACCGTTGACGATCCGGACGCCGACACTCTCCAGCTGGGCCCGGATGTCCCGGCTCTGCGCCTTGGCCAGATCGACGATCCGCTGGTTGACCTGTTGAGCGTGCGCCTCCGCGTGCTGATCGTCCTCGGTGCCCTCGAAGCCGACACCGAGCCGGCCCGCGGACGCGAACCGGGACATGAAGTCCGAGGTGGCGATGAGTGTCTTGCTGGGCACGCAGTCGGTCAGCACCGCAGCGCCGCCCAGACCGGTCTGCTCGATGACGGTCACCTGGGCACCGAGCTGCGCGGCGACCAAGGCGGACTCGTAGCCCCCCGGCCCGCCGCCGATGATCACCACATGCTGCTGCCGCCCACTCACAATGGGGCATCTTTCCATGCCGGGAGCCGGCCGCCGCAACGCCCGCAGGTCACGGCGAGGACAGTTGTCCGCTGAGTCGGTCGAACAGGGCGGCACTGGCGGGGTTCAGTCCGCGCACCTCCACCTCGATGTCATGCGCCTGGTACTTGGTGATCACGGCGTCGAGAGCGGCCACTGTGGAGGCATCCCAGACGTGGGACGCGGATAGGTCGATCACGACCGACCGCGGGTCCTCGGCATACGCGAACTGCATGTAGAAGTCGTCACTGGAGGCGAAGAACAGCTCGCCGGACACCCGATAGTGTGCAGCGACGGATCCGTCGACTCCTTCCACCAACTCCCGGTGCACGTCGGCGAGGTGCGCGACCCGCCGGGCGAACAGCAGCGCCGCGACGACGACCCCCACGCCGACACCGATGGCCAGATTGGACGTCAACACCACCACGACGACGGTGGCGACCATCACGGCGGTCTCCGATCGCGGCATCCTCCGGAGAGTGCGCAGGCTGTGCCAGTCGAACGTGCCGATCGCGACCATGATCATCACCCCGGCGAGCGCCGCCATCGGGATGCGGCCCACCACGTCCCCGAGCAGCATCAGCAGGCCGAGCAGGAACCCGCCGGCCAGGAAGGTCGAGATCCGGGTACGCGCGCCGGACTGCCGGACGTTGATCATCGTTTGGCCGATCATCGCGCAGCCACCCATTCCGCCGAACAGGCCGGTGACGACGTTGGCGACCCCCTGGCCCCATGATTCGCGGTCCTTGTCCGAACGCGTGTCGGTGATGTCGTCGACGAACTTGGCCGTCATCAGCGACTCGAGCAGGCCGACGACCGCCATACCCAGTGCATATGGCGCGATGATCTGCACCGTGTGCAGGTTCCACGGGACATCGGGCAACCCGAACGGCGGCAGACTGTTCGGCAGGCGGCCCTTGTCACTGACGGTCGGCACGTCGATGCCGGCGGTCCACGCGATGGCAGTGACGACCACGATCCCGACGAGTGGCGCCGGCACGATCCTGCTCAGCTTCGGGAAGAGGAAGATGATCGCGATGGTGATCGCGACGAGCGGGTAGACGGCCCACGGCACGTCGTGCAGGTAGTCCCATTGCGCCCAGGCCAGCAGGATCCCCAAGGCGTTGACGAAGCCGACCATCACCGATCGAGGGACGAACTTCATCAGCCGCCCGACCCGCAACACCCCGAGGATGATCTGGAAGACGCCCGCCAGCAGCACGGTCGCCACGAGGAAGTCCAGGCCGTGCTCACGTGCCAGTGGCGCGACCACCAGGGCGACCGAACCGGTCGCCGCGGAGATCATCGCCGGCCGCCCGCCCACGATCGCGATGGTCATCGCCATGGTCACCGCGGCGAAGAGTCCAACCCGCGGATCGACGCCGGCGATCACCGAGAAGGAGATCGCTTCAGGGATCAGGGCGAGTCCGACGACCAGGCCACCGAACACTTCGGTGCGCAGCAGCCGCGGCGACCGCAACGCAGTGCGGACGTCGATGGCAGGGCGGCTCGGAACGGCAGCGGGCAAGACGAACTTCCTTCGAACGACGAGTGACCAAGGGTGCGGCGCGCGAGCGTGCGACGATGCTCGTGAGCCTGCAGCGAACCCTACCGTTACGTGAGGGTTTGTCCCGAATCCTGCCGAAGTGAAGGACACCACACGATGCATGAGAGCCGACCCTTGCGGCGGATCGGGGACGTCGCCGCGAGCACCGGCCTGTCGCTGCGCACCCTGCGGCACTACGACGACATCGGCCTGGTCACGCCATCGCACCGGAGCGAGGGTGGCTACCGCCTCTACACCGATCATGACGTCGAACGGCTGATCCTCATCCGTCGCATGAAGCCGCTCGGCTACACCCTGGAGGACATGCGCCGTGTCCTCGATCTCTTCGACGCCGATGACACGAAACCGGCCGACTGGGCGCCGGTGCTCTCCAGCGCCCTCGCCCGGCGCGACGACCTTTGCGGTCGGGTCGCCATGGCGGAGGAGTTCCTCGCACTGTTGCGCCGCCACGCGCAATCCGAGGCAGTAGCTGACTGAGCCACCGGCGGCGTCCGCTGCGTGGCGACGGTGGACGTCATACGCTGGCGCCCGTGACTGCATCGACACCACTGGCCGACCCGGCGACCGACCCCTTCGAGATCGCGCAGGCGGCGGCAGCCGTCATCGCCGAGCGCACCGGCTCCGCACGGCACGACATCGCCCTGGTGCTGGGCTCCGGCTGGGGGCAGGCGGCCGACCGCATCGGCGAGACGGTCGCGACCGTCGATAACGCCGACGTGCCGGGTTTCGCGGCAGCAGCCGTCGCCGGGCACTCCAGCGCGATGCGCTCCATCGCGATCGGCGACACCGGCGCTCGCGCCCTCGTTTTCGGCACCCGGACGCACTTCTACGAGGGCAAGGGCGTGCGATCGGTGGTGCACGGGGTGCGCACCGCTGCTGCCGCCGGCTGCCACACGATCGTGCTGACCAACGGCTGCGGCGGCCTCGACCGCTCCTGGGGCCCCGGCACGCCGGTGCTGATCCGCGACCAGATCAACCTGACCGCTCACTCGCCCATCGAGGGCCCGAACTTCGTCGACGTCACCGATCTCTACACGCCGCGGCGGCGCGAGATCGCCCGGTCGGTCGACCCATCGCTCGACGAAGGCGTGTATGCCCAGTTCCGCGGGCCGCAGTACGAAACGCCCGCCGAGGTGAAGATGGCCGGCATCCTCGGTGCCGACCTGGTCGGCATGTCGACCGCGCTCGAGGCGATCGCGGCGCGGCAGGCAGGCCTGGACGTCCTCGGAGTCAGCCTGGTGACCAACCTCGCGGCCGGCATCAGCGACCAGCCGCTGTCGCACCAGGAGGTGATCGAGGCCGGCCGAGCCGCTGCCGCACGGTGCGGCACCTTGCTGGCCGAGGTCGTCGGTCGCATCGCGAGTGAGGAGCGCCCGGCATGACCCTCGACGTGCAGGCGGAGGCACGCGACTGGATGGCCGACGACCCGGACCCGCAGACCCGCGCAGAACTCGAATCCCTCGTCGCCGCCGCGGAATCCGGCGACGCGGCAGCGCTGACCGGCTTGGCGGACCGCTTCGCGGGCCTGCTGGAGTTCGGCACCGCCGGGTTGCGCGGCGCCCTCGGCGCGGGCCCGGCGCGGATGAACCGTGTCGTGGTGATCCGGACGGCGGCGGGCCTGACGGCATACCTGCAGGAGAAGCTGGGCAAGCGCGACGTCACGGTCGTCATCGGGTATGACGCCCGGCACAATTCCGACGTCTTCGCGCGGGACACCGCGGCGGTGGTCGTGGGTGCCGGCGGGCGGGCGATGATCCTGCCGCACACGTTGCCCACACCGGTGCTGGCGTTCATGATCCGCCACCTCGGCGCCGACGCGGGCGTCATGGTGACCGCCAGTCACAACCCGCCCCAGGACAACGGCTACAAGGTCTACCTCGGCGACGGCAGCCAGATCGTCGCCCCCGCGGATGCCGAGATCAGTGCGGCGATCAGCCGCTTCCCCCGGGCAGCCGGTGTCCGACGCGTTGATGACGGTTGGGAGACGCTCGGCGACGATGTGGTGGACGACTACCTCGAAGCGGTCACGCAGGTGGTGCGGCCCGACGGACCACGTGACATCTCGATCGTGCACACCGCTTTGCACGGCGTCGGATCTGCAGTGTTCGCAGCAGCTTTCGAGCGGGCGGGGTTCCCGGCACCTTCGTCGGTGGCCGAGCAGGCCGAGCCCGACCCGGCATTCCCGACCGTGGCGTTCCCCAACCCCGAGGAGCCCGGCGCGATCGACAAGGCGCTGGCCCTGGCCGCCGAGACCGGCGCCGACCTGGTGATCGCGAACGACCCGGATGCCGACCGCTGTGCGGTCGCCGTCCCCCGCGAGACCGGCTGGGCGATGCTGCGCGGTGACGAGGTGGGTGCGCTGCTGGGCGCCTACCTGTTGCAGCGCGGTGTCGCACCCGGCGCCGTCTTCGCCAACTCGATCGTGTCCTCCCGTCTGCTGGCCGCGATGGCCCAGCACGCAGGCGTGCCGCACGCCGAGACCCTCACCGGTTTCAAGTGGATCAGCCGGGTGCCCGGTCTCGCCTACGGCTACGAGGAGGCACTCGGCTACTGCGTCGACCCGGGTGCGGTGCGTGACAAGGACGGCATCAGCGCGGCCCTGCTCATCGCCGAGTTCGCCGCGCAGTGCAAGGCCGCCGGCACGACGCTCGACGACGTGCTGATCGACCTCGCAGCCACGCACGGCACGCATGCTACCGACAGCTTCTCGGTCCGCGTCGAGGACCTGTCGCTCATCACCGACATCATGGCGCGACTGCGCGCGAACCCGCCGGAGAATGTTGCCGGACAAGCTGTTTCGCAGGTTGACGATCTCGCGCTCGGCGCGGGCGGACTGCCGCCCACCGAGGGGCTGCGTTACTTCCTCGCCGACGACACGCGGATCATCGTCCGGCCCAGCGGGACCGAACCGAAGCTGAAGATCTACCTGGAGACGATCGACGGGGACCCGGCGATCGCGGTCCGCAAGCTGACCGCCGTACGCACCGAGTTCGAGCGACTCACCGCCGCCGGATAGTCACCTCGCCGGTGGGCACCCGCCGTCAGACCGAGACCGCCACGAGCACGAAGATCACCGCGAGCGCGAGAGCCGCTATCGCCGGCCACGCCGGCGACGCGACCAGTTCGTCCTGTGCCTGCAGCGACGGATCGTGCTGGACGGCCCGCGTGTAGTCCTCCTGCCCGGTCCGTATGGCGGCGGCGACACCCGCCGCCGACCCGGGACGTGCCTCCATGACGGACGCGGTGGGGTTCTCCAGGTCGATCTTGCCCATCCCCGGGCCGGAGTGCAGGCCGCGACGAGTGTTGACCCGCCGTGGACGCTGGGCGGTGATGGCCCAGGACCCGTAGCCCTTGCCGTGCGCGTCGTACACCTTGAGGTTCCAACGCTGTTCGATCAGATCGATGGCCGGCCATCCGCCACGCACGTCGCGCACCAGATTGCGCATCACCACGCCGGCCTGGGTCAGCTGCAGGCACGGACGCAGGAACACCACCCAGATCAGCAGCAGTCCGGCGAGCGGCCACAGCAGCTGGGCCGGCTTGCTCAGTCCGGAGTCGAGGAGGATCAGCACGACGAAGGCGGCGCACGCCACGGCGAGCACGATGCCGGGGGCGAGCATGGCGGGCTGCCGGTAGGTCCGGCGCGGCCCGGACGCAGCGGTGCTGCGCCGGGGAAGAGTGAAGGGCATGACAGGTACGCTGCACCAGTGAGCCCATCATCTGCAACGTCGCGGGCCCGGGACATGCTCGGCGTCGCCTCCCTGACCACCAGAGCACTGCGCACCTGGCTGCACGGATTGCCCGGCGTGGACCAGGTCGGCATCGAGGCACGAGCCGCCGCGCTGGCCACCCGATCGATCAAGACGACGAGCAAGGCCTGGGCGATCGACACGGCGATCGGCATGATCGACCTGACCACCCTCGAGGGGGCGGACACCCCCGGCAAGGTGCGCAGCCTGTGCGCCAAGGCCCAGCTGCCCGACCCCACCGACCTGGACACGCCCCAGGTCGCCGCCGTCTGCGTGTATGGCGACATGGTCGCCGTCGCCAAGGAGGCACTGGGCGACAGCGGCATCCACGTGGCGGCCGTCGCCACCGCATTCCCCTCCGGGCGGGCGAGCCTGGCCGTCAAGCTGGCCGACACCAAGGACGCGGTGAAGGCGGGTGCCGACGAGATCGACATGGTCATCGACCGCGGCGCGTTCCTCGCCGGCGACTACCGGCTGGTGTTCGACCAGATCGTCGCGGTCAAGGAGGCTTGCGCGCGGCCGGGCGACCAGCCCGACGCACACCTGAAGGTGATCCTGGAGACCGGCGAGCTGGCGACGTACGACAACGTGCGTCGCGCCTCGTGGCTGGCGATGCTGGCCGGCGCCGACTTCATCAAGACCTCCACGGGCAAGGTGCAGCCGGCCGCCACCATGCCGGTCACCCTGCTGATGCTCGAAGCCGTCCGCGACTGGCGGGAACTCACCGGTGAGCTGGTCGGCGTGAAGCCGGCGGGCGGCATACGCACCAGCAAGGACGCGCTGCGCTATCTGGTCATGGTCAGCGAGATCGCCGGCGAGGACTGGCTGACCCCGCAGTGGTTCCGCTTCGGCGCCTCCAGCTTGTTGACCGACCTGCTGCTGCAGCGCCAGAAGCTGCGCACCGGTGCCTACTCCGGCGCCGACTACGTGACGATCGACTGAGGCACGAAAGACACACCATGACACCGAAATTCGAATACGCGCCGGCACCGGAGTCGCGTTCCGTGGTCGACATCGCCTCGTCCTACGGACTGTTCATCGGCGGCGAGTTCGTCGACCCGGCCGACGGCACGTCGTTCAAGACGGTCAACCCGGCCACCGAGGAGAAGCTCGCCGACGTCTCGGAGGCGAGCGCCGCCGACGTCGACAGGGCGGTGCGGGCCGCCCGCCGAGCCTACGACCGGAGCTGGAGCCGCCTGTCGGGTGCCGAGCGCGGCAAATACCTCTTCCGGATCGCACGCATCCTGGCCGAGCGCGCCCGTGAGTTCGCCGTGCTGGAGACCCTCGACAACGGCAAGCCGATCAAGGAGTCGCGCGACGTCGACGTCCCCACCGCGGCGGCGCACTTCTTCTACCACGCCGGCTGGGCCGACAAGCTGGAGTACGCCGGGCTGGGGAGCAACCCGCGCCCGCTCGGGGTCGTCGGACAGGTCATCCCATGGAACTTCCCGCTGCTGATGCTGGCCTGGAAGATCGCACCGGCGCTGGCGACCGGCAACACCGTGGTGCTCAAGCCCGCCGAGACGACCCCGCTGACGGCGTTGCTGTTCGCCGACGTGTGCCAGCAGGCGGACCTGCCAGCGGGTGTCGTCAACATCGTCACCGGCGCCGGCGCGACCGGCCAAGCGCTCGTGGAGCATCCTGGCATCGACAAGATCGCGTTCACCGGGTCGACCGACGTGGGCAAGTCGATCGCCCGGACCATCGCCGGCACCCGCAAGCGACTGACGCTGGAGCTGGGAGGCAAGGCCGCCAACATCGTCTTCGACGACGCCCCGATCGACCAGGCCGTCGAGGGCATCGTCAACGGCATCTTCTTCAACCAGGGCCACGTGTGCTGCGCCGGCAGCCGGCTGCTGGTGCAGGAGTCGGTCGCGGACGACGTCATACATCGCCTGCAGCGGCGCCTGGCGACGCTGCGAGTTGGTGACCCGATGGACAAGAACACCGACGTCGGGGCGATCAACTCGGCCGCGCAACTGGCCCGGATCAACGAACTCGTGGCGGTCGGCGAGGCCGAGGGCGCGCAGCGCTGGAGTCCGCAATGCTCGCTGCCCGAGCGCGGATACTGGTTCCCGCCCACGGTTTTCACCGGTGTCTCGCAAGCGCACCGGATTGCGCAGGAGGAGATCTTCGGGCCGGTCCTGTCCGTGCTGACCTTCCGCACGCCGGACGAGGCGATCGCGAAGGCCAACAACACTCCCTACGGCCTGTCCGCCGGCATCTGGACCGAGAAGGGGTCGCGGATCCTGGCCGTCGCCGACCCGCTCCGTGCCGGCGTCGTATGGGCCAACACCTTCAACCGCTTCGACCCGACGTCGCCGTTCGGCGGCTACAAGGAGAGCGGCTACGGCCGCGAAGGCGGCCGGCAAGGCCTCGCCGCCTACCTGGACACGGAAGGAACGCACTGATGGCCCGCCTCGAGGTGCGCAAGACCTACAAGCTCTACATCGGCGGCAAGTTCCCGCGGTCCGAGTCGGGCCGGTCCTACGAGGTCGTCTCCTCCGGCCGTGCCCCCAAGTTCCTGGCCAACGCGGCGCAAGGGTCGCGCAAGGACATCCGGGACGCGGTGGTCGCGGCCCGCGCCGCCGTCAAGGGCTGGTCGGGAGCCACGGCATACCACCGCGGGCAGGTTCTCTACCGCGTGGGCGAGATCCTGGAGGGACGGCGCGAGCAGTTCATCGCCGAGGTGTCCGCGAGCGAGGGCCTGACCAAGCCGCAGGCGACCCGCCTCGTGGACGCCGCCATCGACCGGTGGGTCTGGTATGCCGGGTGGCCCGACAAACTGCCGCAGGTGCTGGGCAACCTCAACCCGGTGGCCGCCCCGTACTTCGACATCTCCGCACCGGAGCCGACCGGTGTGGTGGGCATCGTTGCGCCGCAGCAGAGTTCGCTGCTCGGCCTGGTGTCGGTGGTCGCTCCGGCGATCGTGTCGGGCAACACGGTGGTGGTCGTCACGAGCGAGGAGCGTCCGTTGCCTGCGATCTCGCTGGGTGAGGTGCTGGCCACCTCGGACGTGCCCGGCGGTGTCGTCAACATCGTCACCGGCCGGACCGCCGAGCTGGCTCCGTGGCTGGCATCGCACGCCGACGTCAACGCGATCGATCTGGCCGGCGCGACCGAGATCGGCTGGGGCGAGTTGGAGGCGGCCGCCGCGGACACCGTCAAGCGGGTCGTGCGGCCCACCGGCGACGGCAGCGCCGCCGTGGAGCCGGATTGGCTGGCGGCGCCCGACCTGTCCCGGATGACCGCGTTCCTGGAGACCAAGACCGTCTGGCACCCCAAGGGCCTGTGAAAGAACACCATCCATCCGCTCGGGTGCTCGTCCTCGGCGGCCCCAGCGGCTCCGGCAAGTCCCGTTGGGCGGCACACTTGTCCCGCGAACACCGGTGGCCGATCGTCCGATTGGACGATTTCTACAAGGACGCCGGCGACCCGACGTTGCCGATGTCGTCCTTGGGGATCGCCGACTGGGACGACGTGCGGTCGTGGCGCTGCGAGGACGCGGTCGAGGCGCTGGAGCAGCTGTGCCGGACGGGCGAACTGGTGGCGCCGGTCTACGACATCTCCGCCTCGGCGGCCACTGGCACCCAGCAGGTGCGACTCGACGGTGCCGGCACGGTGATCGCGGAGGGCATCTTCGCGCCATACGTCATCGAGCCGCTGCGGGAGCGCGGCCTGCTCGCCGGCGCCTACTGCGTCCATCACAACCGCTGGATCACCTTCGTGCGCAGGCTGATCCGGGACCTGTCCGAACACCGCAAGCCGCCGCTCGTGCTGGTCCGCCGCGGTCTGCGGCTGGCACGCGCCGAGCCGGGCATAGTCCGGCAGCAGCTGCGTCTGGGCGCGGAGCCGATCCGGCCGAAGGAACTCGCGCGCCGACTTGCGCAACGGCCCTGAGCGGACCGAGCGACGAGATC
This sequence comes from Flexivirga sp., assembly GCF_051955415.1. NCBI lineage: Bacteria > Bacillati > Actinomycetota > Actinomycetes > Micrococcales > Dermacoccaceae > Flexivirga > Flexivirga sp. The sequence goes on along the minus strand of NZ_JBQCGS010000088.1, from coordinate 9,004 downwards.
AGCCGGAGCCGGCCAGCTCGTCCAGCAACCGCGGAACCTGCGGACTGATCTCCCGCGCCAGGAAACCCACCGTCCCCACCTGTGCGGCCAGCTGCTCCCCCGCCGTGCCGTGCAACCAGCCGCCCCAGGCCGCAGCCTGGTCCGCGTCGGCGCCCCGGCTGAGCAACCCGCCGACCAGTCCGGCCTGGACGTCACCAGAGCCGGAGATCCCCAGACCCGGCCCGCCGCGCTCGATCAGCCACCGCTTCCCGGACGGCGCCGCCACGACCTTGCCCTGACCGCCGAGCAGCACCACCGCCTGTGTCTCGTCCGCGAGCCGGCTCGTCGCCTCGGCGGCCTCGTCGCCGGTCGGTGCGCCGGAGTCCTCCAGCGTGCGCGCCAGCTCCTGCGGGTTCACGGTGAGCACCGCCCGGCCGCCCAGGTGCGCGACACCGTCGCGGTGGCGAGTGAGGTATGCCGAGGCCACTGCGTCCAGCACCACCGGGCAACGCAGTCGCGGCAGCAGCCGCTGCAACAGGTCCGCGGACGCTTCGGCGTCGGAGAAGCCCGGCCCCAGCAGGACGGCATCGGCCTCGGCCGCGAGTTCGTCGACCTCCTCGGCCGCGTCCGGTGCGATGTTGCCGTCGCCGTCGGTGCGCATCGGCACGACCAGTGCCTCGGGCACGGCCACCGCGAGCGCCGCCGCGACGGGTTCGACGGTGGCGATCTGCAGTTTGCCCGCGCCGGCTCGCAGCGCCGCCTCACCGGCCAGCAGGACGGCCCCCGGGGTGAACGCCGTGCCGCCGATCACCAGGGCCCGCCCGCGCGCCTCCTTGTCCTCCCCCGGCGCCGGCAGTGGCCACTCACGCAGCAGCTCCTCCGTCACGTGCACCGGTCGACCGGCCTGTTCAGCGGGCACCGGCGGCTCGCTCGGTCTTGGACGGCTCGGTCGTCGTGGCCGCATCGGACTCCTCGACATGCGCCGTCTCGGCGAACGACACCAGCTGCAGCCCGTGGCCCTCGGAGCGGTAGGTGGTCACCGAACAGTTCGGCAATGCCGTCGTCCGGCCGATCTCCAGCAGCTCCTCCTCGGTCAGTGACTCCAGCACGTAACGGAAGCTCATGATCACCGCCTCGTGCGTGAACACCCAGACGCGGCGGCCGTCATACCCCTCCCGCAGGTCGGCGAGCAGCGAGCGGATCCGCAGCGCGACGTCGCACCAGCTCTCGCCGGACGGCGGCACGTAGTAGAACTTGCCGATCCGCGACCGTCGCTCCGCCTCCTCGGCGAACTGCGCCTTGATCCCGGCCGACGTCATACCGTCGAACCGGCCGAGGTCACGTTCGCGGACCCGTTCGTCCACGACCAGGTCGAGCTCGCCGGCCCAGGCGCGCAGCGCATGATCGGCCGTTTCGCGGGCACGCCGGTATGGCGAGGTGATCACCAGCTCAGGGCTGCGCTCGTCGTCGAGCCGGTCCAGCAGGCCTCCGACGGCGTCGGCCTGCTCGCGGCCGGTGTCCGACAGTGGCACGTCGGCGTCGCGCAGCTCCAGGTCGAGTCGCTCGGCACCGGACTCGCGTGCCTTGCGATCGGCGATGTTGCCGATGCTCTCCCCGTGCCGCACGAGCACCAGCTCGCTCGGCCCCCGGTCGCCCAGCAGCAACGCTCCTCGCGGCATGTCCTCTTCCTTTCTTCGAAACGGATCTTCCGGCCGTTGTACCCACCCGGCCGGGCACTGGAACACCCGCCGCAGCACCGCACGGTGGCGTGTGTGACGGCGCGGGTGCGCCCTGGTCATTTAGGGTCGCCCTTATGACCAATGGATGGACGAGCCCCGGGGGTGACTCGCCCGGCGGCGACGACGGGACCCGGCCGCCACAGGGGTATGGCGCGCAGCAGCCGCCACCGCAGTACGGGCAGTACGGGCCGCCTCCGCAGCAACCGCAGTACGGGCAGTACGGACAGCCCGCGCCGTACCAGCCGGTGTTCCGGCTGGCGCCCAAGCCGGGCGTCATACCGCTGCGACCGCTGAACCTCGGCGACATCTTCAGCGGCACGTTCGCCACCATCCGCGGCAACCCCGGCGCCACGCTCGGGCTGTCGGCGCTGATGGCGCTGATCGTGGCCGTCCCGTCGGTGCTGGTCACCATCGCGCTGTCCGGCGCGGACCTCACGGTGACCGACGACTCCGGCACGACGGTCAACTTCGGCAACCAGCTCGGCGTGATGGTCGGTGCGGTGTTCTCGGCGATCGCCGGGGTGCTGCTCGCCGGCATGCTGACGGTCGTCGTGGCCGAGGCCGTGCTGGGCCGCCGCATCTCCATCGGCCAGACCTGGCAGAAGGTGCGCGGCCGGCTACTGCCCCTCATCGGCCTGCTGGCGCTGGAGGTGCTCGCCGTCTGCGTGGCGGCGGCCGTCGTGGTGGGGGTCGTCGTCCTCCTGGGCGTGACGACCGGCACGGTCGGGGCGGTCGTGGCCGCCATCGTGCTCGGTCTGGCCTGCTTCGTGGCGGTGATCTGGCTGGCCGTCAAGGTCTCGTTGGCGCCGCCCTCGCTGGTGCTGGAGCGGATCGCGCCGACGCGAGCGTTCGGCCGATCGTGGCAGCTGACCCAGGGGCAGTGGTGGCGCATCTTCGGCATCACCCTGCTGGCCCAGCTGGTGGTCTACGTGGTCAGCCAGGTGGTGTCGTTCCCGGCCGCGTTGATCGCGCTCGCCAGCTCCGGTGACGGCGCCCTCGCCACCACCGGCGCGGTGGGCATCCAGCTGGTCTCGGTCGTGGTCCGCGCGCTGACGACGCCGTTCACCGCCGGCGTGACCGCGTTGCTCTACCTGGACCAGCGCATTCGCAAGGAGGCGCTGGACGTCACCCTGATGGAGGCCGCCGGCGGCGCCGGCGCACAGGACGGTGCCGGTGCCGGGTGACGGCTCGTCGCCACTGTCCCCGGACGGCGGCACGGCGCGCGGTTGGCTGCAGCGCGAGTTGGCCAAGCCGGCATACGCAGACCAGCGCAGCTGGGTGCAGCGGCTGTGGGACTGGGCGATGGACCGGCTCCACGACCTGTTGAACGGACTGGGCCGCGCCCTGCCGCTCTATGTCCTGATCCCGCTCCTGCTCGTCCTCGTGGCGATCGTGGTCTTCGGGATATCCCGGCTCGGCCGCCGGTCGCACGTCCCGGCCGCCGGTGCCGACGGCGGCGTGCTGACCGGCGTCGATCTCAGCGCCGCCGAGCTGCGGGACCGGGCCCGCCGATCGGCCGCCGACGGCGCACACTCGGCCGCCTTCGTCGACTACTTCCGCGCGCTCACCCGGCGGGGCGAGGAGCGTGCCCTGCTGCTGGCCCAACCCGGTCGTACGGCGCACGAGGTGGGCGCCGAGCTCACGCCGTACTTCCCCGCCCGGTCCGACGGGATCCGCGCGGCGGCAGCGTTCTTCGACCGCGTGCGGTATGGCGGAGCGAGTGCGACCGCGGACGATGTGGAGCGGATCCGCACCCTCGACCGCGAGCTGGACCAGACCCGCCCGCAGCACGCGGCTGTGCAGCAGGTCGCCCGATGATCTCGGGCCGTATGACGCGCGGGCGACTGGCCGTCGCCGCGATCGTCGGCTGCCTGCTGGCGGTCCTCGTCGCCGCCGTGGTGCTCACGCCGCGCACCACCGACGAACCGCTGGATCCCGCCTCCGCCACACCCGACGGCACCCGCGCGGTTGCCCAGGTGCTCGGGCAGCACGGCGTGCAGGTGACCATCGCGCGGCGGATCACCGAGTTGCCTGCGGACGGTGTGCGCGGTGCCACGGTCGTGCTGACCCGTCCGCAGTTGCTGGCGCCGCACACTCTGCAACGGACGATGGCGCTCGCCGCGACGGCCCGTCGGCTGGTGATCGTCGATGCGGACCCGGCGACGCTGCAGGCCCTCGACCTGCCGGTCACCGTGGACCGGCTGGAGGATCAACCGGTTTCGCGCTGCTCGGTTGAGTGGCTCCACGGGCTGCAGCTCAGTTGGGCGGACCTCGAATACACGCCCGCGGACTTCGACCGCACCTGCTTCGGCGAGGGTGGCAAGGGCGCCGTCGTCGTGCTTCCGCCACGGGGCCGGGCCCCGGAGACGGTGCTGCTCGGCAGCCGCGCCGCACAGACCGACAAGACGGTGACCGACGCGGACAACGCTGCCATCGCGCACCGCACGCTCGGCGCGAGCGACCGACTCGTGTGGTTCGCGCCCAACCTCGCCACCGGCGACAGTGCCGCCGCGCAGGGCCCCCGCTGGCCGCGCTGGTTCCACCCCGCGATCTGGCTCGCCGGCGCGGTCGTCCTGCTGGTGATGGTATGGCGCGGAAGGCGATTCGGCCGACTGGTGACCGAACCACTGCCGGTGGTCGTGCCGGCCGGCGTGACGACCCACAGCCGCGGTCAGCTCTACCGCAAGGCACACGACCGGGCCCGCGTCGCGACGGTGCTGCGCCTCGCCACTCGCGCGCGGCTGGCGCGCTACCTGGGCCTCGCGCCGAACGGCCGACCCGAGACGCTCGTCGGCCACACGGCTCGCGCCACTGCGCACGACCCGGCGCGTGTGGCGGAACTGCTCTACGGGCCCGAGCCGCCCGACGACGCAGCCATGACCGCACTCGCACAAGACTTGCAACAGCTGGAAAGGCAGGTACGACGATGACCTCGCAGACATCGCCCTCCCCCGACAACGCGCAGGCAGCACAGCACGCGCGGGAGGCCCTCACCGCCGTGCGTGGCGAGGTGGCCAAGGCCGTCGTTGGCCAGGACGCGGCGGTGACCGCGCTGGTGATCGCGCTGCTGGCCCGTGGCCACGTGCTGCTGGAGGGCGTTCCCGGCGTCGCCAAGACCCTGCTGGTGCGGTCGTTGGCGGCCGCCCTCGCGATCGACACCAAACGCGTGCAGTTCACGCCCGACCTGATGCCCGGAGACATCACCGGATCACTGGTGTTCGACTCCGGCACCTCGCAATTCACCTTCCGGCCGGGCCCGGTCTTCACCAACCTGCTGCTCGCCGACGAGATCAACCGCACCCCGCCGAAGACCCAGTCCGCGCTGCTGGAGGCGATGGAGGAACGCCAGGTCTCGGTGGACGGCGAGGCGCGCCGGCTGCCGGCGCCGTTCCTGGTGGCGGCCACCCAGAACCCGGTGGAGTACGAGGGCACCTATCCGCTGCCGGAGGCGCAGCTGGACCGGTTCCTGATGAAGGTCACCATGCCGTTGCCCGACCGGGCTGCGGAGCTGGAGGTGCTGCGCCGGCACGCCGCCGACTTCGACCCGCGCGACCTCGCCGGTGCCGGCATTCGTGCGGTGGCGGGGCCGGATGATCTGGCTGCCGGCGCCGCGGCCGTGCGACGGGTCCAGGTCGGGGCGGACGTCGCGTCATACATCGTCGACCTGGCGCGGGCCACCCGCTCCGCGCCGTCCTTGTCGCTGGGCGCCAGTCCCCGCGCCGCGACCGCGCTGCTGGCCACCAGTCGCGCCTGGGCGTGGCTGAGCGGACGCGACTTCGTGACACCGGACGACGTCAAGGCGATGACCCGCCCCACGCTCGCCCACCGCCTGCAGTTGCGTCCCGAGGCCGAGCTGGAGGGCGTCGGCGCCGCCGCCGTGCTCGACTCGGTGATCGGCGCCGTCCCGGTCCCCCGGTGAGGACCGCGGTATGTCGCTGACCGGCCGGACCGCTGTGCTGGCCGCGCTGGGCGCCGTCGTGCTGCTGATCCACCCGGCCCTGGCAACCGTCTTCTGGTGGCTGTTCGTCGTCGCCGTCCTGGTGGGTATCGACCTGTGGCTGGCGCCCCCGACCGGTTCGCTGGTGCCGCAACGGCTTCCGGTGCGACCGGTCCGCCTGGGTGAGACCTCGACCAGCACACTGGTGCTGCGCAACGCCGGATCACGCACGCTGCGCGGCGCGGTGCGCGACGCGTGGCAGCCGTCGGCCGGCGCGCGCGGGGAACGGATGCGGCTGCGCCTGGCGGCCGGCGAGCAGACCCGGCTGGATGTCGCGCTGACACCGACACGCCGGGGTGACCGGCGCGCGGACCGGATGACCGTCCGCACCGGCGGTCCGCTCGGGCTCGCACTGCGGCAGCGGTCGGTCCAAGTGCCTGCGACGATCCGCGCGCTACCGGCCTTCCCGTCCCGGCGACACCTGCCCAGCCGGCTGGCGCAGCTGCGGCAGATCGACGGGCGTTCGGCGGTCCGGGTCCGTGGGCAGGGCACCGAGTTCGACTCGCTGCGCGACTATGTCGACGGGGACGACGTGCGCAGCATCGACTGGCGGGCGACCGCGCGACGCCAGCACCCGGTGGTGCGGACCTGGCAGCCCGAACGCGACCGGCGTGTCGTCATCGTGCTGGACACCTCCCGCACCTCCGCCGGGCGGATCGGCGACAGCACCCGGCTCGATGCGGGCATGGACGCCGCCCTCCTGCTGACCGCGCTCGCCTCGCGCGCGGGCGACCGGGTCGGTTTCCTGGCCGGCGACCGCACCGTGCGCGCACGGGTCGCCGGGATCAGCGACCGGGCCGAGCTGCTGCACACCGTCATCAACACCATGGCACCGCTGGAACCCGCTCTGGTGGAAGCAAACTGGCGCACGCTCCTCGGTGCGCCGGGCGGACTTCCGAAACAACGCTCGCTGATCGTGCTGGTGACCCCCCTGGAGCCGGCCGCCATACAGGAAGGCCTGCTGCCCGTGCTCGCGAGCATCGCGGCCCGGCACCGCGTCGTCGTGGCATCCGTCGCGGACCCGGGTGTCCGGGCGATGGCGACCCGGCGCGACACCCCCGAGCAGGTGTATGACGCCGCCGCCGCCGAACGCACCGAACTCCTGCGGCAGGACACCCGCACCGCGCTGGAACGACTCGGTGTCACCGTCTTGGACGAGGAGCCGGAGAGTCTGCCGGTGGCCCTGGTGGACCACTACCTGCTGCTCAAGAGCCGGGGTCTGCTGTGACCCTCACCCACGGACCGGACGCACCGCGCTCCGGTCCCGGTCGTCGACGTCGCCGGTGAACCCCTCGGCGACCGCACGCCGGCCGAGCACGAAAACGTAGGCCAGGAAGGCGATCTCGGCCACCACACCGATGCCGATGCGCGCCCAGGTCGGCAACGACGAGGGCGTCACGAATGCCTCGATGGCACCACTGACCAGCAGCACGCCGACCAGCCCGATCGCCACCACGACAATCGACCGCCCCTCGTGCGCCATGGCATCGGCACGGCTGCGGGCACCTGGCTCCACCCAGGACCAGAAGAGGCGTAGTCCGCAGCCGGCTGCGACGAAAACCGCTGTCAGCTCGAGGATCCCGTGCGGCAGGATCAGGCCGAAGAAGTCACCGGCGTGGCCGTAGGACGCCATGATGCCGCCCTGCACGCCGACGTTCAGGACATTGGTCCACAGCATCCAGATGATCGGGAAACCCAACACTCCGAGAGCGATGCACAGCGCCGCCACCCAGGCGTTGGTGGTCCACACCCGGGTGGCGAAGTCGGCGCCGCCGTACTCGGAGTAGTAGTGCCGGAAGTCATGGTCGACCAGCTGCTGCGCGGCCTGCGGGGAGATGAACGAGGCCTGCACGCCGGGATTGCGGGCGACCCACACACCCAGCACCACGGCCGCCGCGACGCTGGCCGCGGCGGTGCCGATCCACCACCACCGGGTCCGGTAGAGCACCGCCGGCACATCGCGGATCACGAAGTCGGCCACCCGCGACCAGGTCATCGTGCGACGCCGCAGGGACGCGGTGCGCGCCCTGGCCAGCAGTGTGGACAGGTATTGCACCACCGTCGGATCCGGTGCTGCGGAACGGATCAGCGACAGGTGCGTCGCCGCCCGCTGGTAGAGGTCCAGCAACTCGTCGGCCTCTGCCCCGGTGAGCGTGCGGCGCCCGCTGAGCGCGCGCAACTGCTCCCACTCCGGGTGGTGCGCCGTGACGAACGCGTCGAGGTCCACGTCAGCGACTATAAGCTGGTTGCATGTCCGAGGTCGCGAGCGCACAGCCGCGCCGACTCCGCGGCGCGGACAGCGACCTCATGGTCACCGGCGAGGCCGTTCTGCTCGACGTGCCGTCGGCGCCATTGCCCACCCGGATGCTGGCCGCGCTGATCGACTGGGTCTGTTACGCGCTGCTGCTCGTCGGGCTGTTCCTGCTCGTGGGCCTGACCTCCGGCGGCAGCAGCGACGCGACCTTCAGCACGCTGTTGCTGCTCAGCACCATCCTCTGTTTCCTGGTGCTGCCCGTCGCCGTCGAGACCTCCAGCCGCGGCCGGTCCCTCGGCAAACTCATCCTCAAACTGCGGGTGGTGCGCGACGACGGCGGCCCGATCGTCTTCCGGCACGCGTTCGTGCGCGGCCTGGTCGGGATCGTCGAAATACCGGTGGCCAGCGGTGTCCCCGCGGTCATCGCCTCGATCAGCAATGCGCGCGGCAAGCGGCTGGGCGACTTCGCCGCCGGCACGTATGTCGTGCGGGAGCAGACGGGGCTCAAGCTGCTCCCGCCGCCACCGGCCCCGCCATACCTGCGCGACTGGGCGGTCCGTGCCGACCTGGCTCCGCTGCCGGACGGCTTGGCGCTGGCGATCCGGCAGTTCCTCATCCGTCGGGCGGGGCTGACCCCGGCGGCGCGCAGCGCACTCACCGACACCCTGATGCGACAGGTGATGCCGCTGGTGGCGCCGCCGCCGCCGGCCGGAACGCACCCCGAGGACGTGCTGTCCGCGGTGCTCACCGCACGCAGCGACCGTGAGGCCGCACGGCTGCAGCGCGAACAGCTGACCCGCTCGCGGCTGCTCCCTCACGACCCGCTGCGCCGGCCCTTCTCCTGACCGGCGACCGTCGCCGGCCGAGCACCGCGATCAGCCACCGATGGCGGCGTCGTACCCCGGCTTGATGATGCGCTCGATGATCTCCAGCCGCTCGTCGAAGGGCAGGAACGCGGACTTCATCGCGTTGATCGTCACCCACCGCAGGTCGTCCACCGTCCAGCCGGCCTCATCGACCAGCAGCTGCATCTCG
>NZ_JBQCGS010000087.1:0-4061 GCF_051955415.1 Flexivirga sp. | reverse complement strand
CAGCGGCCCACCTCCGGGGCGCTGCTCTGGGAGGGCGAAGACGTGTGGGCGATGTCCGCCAGGGAGCGGCGCTCGGTACTCGGACGCGGGGTCGGGATGATCTTCCAGGATCCGTCCGGCTCGCTGAACCGGCGGATGCCGGTGTCGGAGATCATCCGGGACCCCTTGGACGTGCATCGCTGGAAGTCGGCTGCGGACCGGACCTCCCGGGTGCGCGAGCTGATGGACCTCGTCGGACTGCCGGCATCGTTGGCGGATGTGCTGCCGACGTCGTTGTCCGGGGGCCAGCGACAGCGCGTCTCGATCGCCCGGGCGCTGGCTCTGGACCCGTCGTTGGTCGTCGCCGACGAGCCGACCAGTGCGCTCGACGTCTCGGTGCGTGCGCAGATCCTCAACCTGCTGCTCGACCTCAAGCGCGAGCTGAATCTGGCAATGGTGTTCGTGTCACACGACATTCAGACCGTCAAGCGGGTCAGCGACCGTGTCATCACGATGTATCTGGGCCGAATTGTGGAGCAGGCTCCGGCCGCCGGGCTGCCGGACGACGGACGGCACCCCTACACCCGTGCGCTCTTCTCGGCCGCGCCCAGCCTGCTGCACCCCACCGACCCGATCCCACTCGGCGGGTCGGTGCCGTCCGCGTCGTCGCCGCCCAGCGGTTGTCCCTTCCGGACCCGTTGCTGGCGCGCCGACGAAACCTGCGCCACCGAGATGCCGGCGTATGACGCCGTCGCCGACAACCATCTCGTCCGCTGCTATCACCCCATCGAACCATCAACAACCACAACAGAATTGCTGCGTGAGGCAACCGCCGACCAACATGCAGCAGCTGCGCAAGGAGCGTGAACCGTGACCACCCGCACCACCTACACCGGCGTGATCCCGCCCGTCGTGACACCGCTGCACGAGGACGGGACCGTGGACCGGCGCTCGCTCGAGCGACTGGTGCAGCACCTGCTCGACGGCGGCGTCGACGGGCTCTTCGCGCTCGGCAGCTCCGGCGAGACCGTCTTCCTCACCGACGACCAGCGAGACATCGCGCTCGACGTCATCGTCCGGACCGCCGCCGGCAGTGTGCCGGTCATGGCCGGTTGCATCGAGCCGGCGACCCCGCGGGTGCTGGAGCGGGTGCGTGCCGCCGAACGGCTGGGCGCCGACGCGACCGTGGTGACGGCTCCGTTCTACGCGATCGTCGGTCCGCACGAGATCGAACGCCACCTGCGCGCCGTCGCCTCCGCGTCGTCGCTGCCGGTGCTCGCCTACGACATCCCGGTCTGCGTGGGCCGCAAGCTGTCCCTGGAGCTGTTGCTGCGACTCGCGAGCGAGGGTGTGCTGGCCGGGGTGAAGGACTCCAGCGGTGACGACGTCGCCTTCCGGCAGCTGCGGATCGGACTGGACGATCAGGACGACGCAGGTTTCGCACTGCTGACCGGTCACGAACTGGTCGTCGACGGGATGCTGTTGGCCGGAGCGTCGGGCTCGGTGCCCGGGCTCGGCAACGTCGACCCGGCCGGTTACGTGCGGCTGCATTCGTATGCCGACAAACAGGACTGGGCCGCTGCACGGGTGGAGCAGGAGCGGCTGGGCCGGCTCTTCCGGATCGTGGACGCGGCGGATCCGGCGACGACGGCCGGTGCGACCCGCGGAGTCGGTGCGTTCAAGGCCGCACTGCACCTGCTGGGCGTCATCGACTCACCGACGGTGTCGCTGCCGATGCGACGCTTCGACGAGGCCGAAACGGGCCGGGTCCGTGAGCAATTGGAGCTCGCCGGGCTCGACGTCCGTCGATGAGCATTCGTCGATGAGCATCGACCGCTCCGGCGCCGTCGTCGGGTCGCGCTGCGTCGTCGGGTCGGGCCGCGCCGTCGGCGTCGACATCGGCGGCACCAAGACGATCGCGGCGCTGGTGGACGGCGCCGGTGGCGTCATACAGCGCGCGGCTGCGGCGACGCCGGGTCCGGACGGTCCCGACGCGATCCTGGCGACGGTGTGCCGGCTGGTCCACGAGGTCGGCGACGGCGCAGATCCGGTCGGCGTCGGGGTCGGGTCGGCCGGGGTGATCGACCATCGCACCGGGGTGGTGCGGTCGGCCACGAGCGTGTTGCGCGACTGGGCGGGAACGCCGGTGCGCGAACGGATCTCGGATGCGACCGGGTTGCCGGTTCGTGTCGTCAACGACGTGCACGCACACGCGCTGGGCGAGGCCTGGATCGGTGCGGCCGCCGGCGCGCACTCGCTGCTGATGGTCGCGGTCGGGACCGGCGTCGGTGCGTCGTACGTGGGTGGGGGAGAGGTGATGTTCGGCGCGCACGACGTCGCGGGGCATCTCGGGCACATCCCGGTCGCTGCGGCGGCCGGTCGGCCCTGTGTCTGCGGACGCGTGGGTCACCTCGAGGCGGTCGCGGCGGGTCCGGCGCTGGCGGCGTCATACAGCGCGCGGGTGCGGCGGCAGGTGACGACCGTGCAGCAGCTGGTGGCCGACGCCGCCGCAGGTTCGGACATTGCGCGCTCGGTGCTCGACGAGGGCGCGCAGGCACTCGGCGCGGCCGTCGGCGGCACCGTGAATTTGCTGGATCCGCAGGTCGTCGTGATCGGTGGCGGCGTGGTCGGCGCCGGCGACGCGTGGTGGGCGCCGATGGAGCGTGCGCTGCGGGAGCAGTTGTTGCCGGCGACCGTGGACGTGCGGGTATGCCGTAGCCGGCTCGGCGCCGACGCGGCGCTGGCCGGTGCGGCCAGTCTGATGCTGCTGAATGGAGAGGAAAGCCGTTGACGGACAACGTGATCGAGGCACTGCGTGGCCGGCTGATCGTGTCCTGCCAGGCCTACCCGGGTGAGCCGATGCGTGACCCGCGCACGATGACCCAGGTGGCGTTGTCCGCCGCGCGCGGTGGGGCGGCGGCCATTCGGGCGCAGGGTCTGGACGACCTGCGAATGATCCACCGGGGGGTCGACCTGCCGGTGATCGGGCTGTGGAAGGACGGTGACGCGCGGGTCTACATCACGCCCACGCTGGAGCACGCGCTCGCGGTCGCCGAGACCGGGGTGGAGATCGTCGCCCTCGACGGCACCGTGCAGGAGCGGCCCGACCGACGCACCGTCGCGGAGACGATCGCCGAATTGCGCCAGCGCACAGACGTTCTGGTCATGGCGGACTGCTCCACAGCGGAGGAGGGCCGGGCCGCGGCGGACGCGGGCGCGGACCTGGTCGGTACGACGCTGGCGGGCTACACGCCATACACGCGAAAGACGGACGGTCCCGACTTGCAGTTGGTGGAGCAGTTGGCCGCAACGGTCGACGTTCCGGTGATCTGCGAAGGCCGCGTGCACACCCCGGCCCAGGCGCGCGCGGCGATCGACGCGGGAGCGTTCAGCGTGGTCGTGGGCACGGCCATCACGCACCCTGCCACGATCACCGGCTGGTTCGCCGACGCGCTGGGCTGACCGCTGGCTCATGCGCGGGGCGCTGCGGCATACGCCAACGGATCGCTCCAGTGATCCATCGGCACCGCGTGCACCGCGCGACCCTGGCCGTCGAGAATGCGACCCATCCGCTTGACGGTCCGCAGCCCGACCAGGCGTTGCGACACGGTGAGCTGCGGCACCTTGTCCAGCAGCGACCGCTCGAACTCGTGAAGCTGCTCCACCCGCCGCAGCCACGCGGTGATGATCAACGAAGGTCGACTGGCCACCGTTGCCACCATGCGGCTCTGGGGATGCCGGGCCGCCGCATGCGCGGTCTCGGCCAGCAGATTGATCGGCACCTCCGCCAGCGCCGACTGCCGGGCCGTCCGGCCGGCTGGTGGTGGAGCGGTGAGCTTCCCGGCATACGGCGCGCGCGGATGGCTGAGGTGACGACGCACCACAGGTGCTTTCGACCCACTGGTTCCGTCGATCAGGCTGTTGTGCCCCCGGCATGATTCGAACATGCGACACCCGCTTTAGGAGAGCGGTGCTCTATCCCCTGAGCTACGGGGGCGCGCCGGTCTGCCCCGCGCCGCCAAGTGTAGGCGCACAACACGACCCGGCTCGGGGCCGGGCCGTTCTCGACCCGGGGGGGACGT
>NZ_JBQCGS010000086.1:0-19109 GCF_051955415.1 Flexivirga sp. | reverse complement strand
ACCGACGGACTGGTCGATCCCACCGTCGGTGCGGCACTGGCGGCGCTCGGCTACGACGCGGACCTGGACGAGGTGCGCGCCCGTGGTGACAGCAGCGTGCGGCCGTGTCCGTCCATCCCCACCTGGCGGTCGATCAGGTATGACGCGAGTCTGCACCTGCTCGCGCTTCCTCCGGGCTGCGAGCTCGACTTCGGTGCATCGGCCAAGGCCCTGCTCGCCGACCGCATCGCGGCACGCATCCACACCGAGACCGGTAGCGGGGTGCTGGTCGACCTGGGCGGCGACATCGCGACGGCCGGTCCGTTGCCGGATCAGGGCTGGCGGATCGGTGTCCAAGCTGCCGCCGGTGAGATGTTGCAGACGGTCCTCGGGGAAGGAACGGCGTTCGCCACCTCATCGACGGCGCTGCGCACCTGGTGCAGCGGTGGCGTGCAGCGACATCACATCCTCGACCCGCGCACCCTCGCGCCGGCGCCCACCGTGTGGCAGCAGGTGACCGTCGCGGGAAGCTCTGCGCTGGAAGCGAATTCGGCCTCCACCGCCGCCGTGGTGCTGGGTGCCGACGCGCCGTCCTGGTTGACGGCGCGCGGCCTGCCCGCACTGCTGGTCGCGCCGGACGGATCGCGGCGCCATACGCCCGGCTGGCCGGAGCGGGCGGTCGCCTGATGATCCTCTGGTACCTCTCGCGGGCCACGGGCGTGGCCGCACTCGTGCTCTTCACCCTCGTGTTGGTGCTCGGCATGCTGCTGTCCGGTCAGCGCAGACTCGGTCCGGGTGGCCAGGCGGTTGCGATGGGCGTCCATCGCAGCCTTGCGCTGGGCTCGACGGTGTTCCTCGTCGTGCACGTCCTCAGTGCCGTCCTGGACGATTACGTGCATGTCGGCTGGGTGGCCACCGTGCTGCCGTTCACGTCCGGCTACGAACGGACGTGGACCGCGTTCGGCACCGTGGCACTCGACATCGCGCTCGCGGTGCTGGCGACGTCGTTGCTGCGCGACCGGATCACGCGGCGGACCTGGCGGTGGGTGCATCTGACGTCATACGCGTGCTGGCCGCTGGCAGTCGTGCACAGTTACGCGTCGGGCACCGCTGACGAGCCGTTGTTGCGCGGGATCACGGTCGGTTGCGCCCTGCTCGGCGTCGCATGTGTCGGATGGCGTGTGTTCGCACCGCATTCGGACGCTGCACGCCGGCGTATCGCTCGGAGGGGATGGGTATGAGCACCACACTGGAACACGCGGTCGCCGAGGCCGGTCTGACCGGCCGCGGTGGCGCAGCCTTCCCGACCGCGCAGAAGCTCGCCGCGGCGCGGGAGAACAACGCCGCGCTGATCGTGAATGCGTGCGACGGCGAACTCGACGCTGCCAAGGACTGGTTCGTCGTGTCGCGTCACCTGGCCGAACTGATCGAGGGCGCACGGGCGGTCAGCCCCACGGTGTCGTTCGCCGCCCGCCGGGGCAGCGCGACCCTCGACCAGTTGAGCGACGCCGGTCTGCCGGTGCTGGAGATCCCCGACCGGTACGTCGCGTCCGAGGAGTCCGCGCTCGTCGCCTTCGCGCACGGCAACGACGCCCGGCCCGTCACCCGGAGCCGGCCGCTCGTCTTCGGCGGACGCGACGCGAACGGGCGGCGACTGCGTCCGACCCTCGTTCTCAACGCCGAGACCGTATGGCGCATCGCGCAGATCCTGCACAACGGGCCGCAGTGGTTCCGTTCGTTCGGCACACCGGCAGAACCTGGACCGCGACTGGTCACGGTCGCCGGCGCAGTCCGGCATCCGGGGATCGTGGAGACGGAGGCCGGCACTCCGTTGTCGCACCTGCTGCGGATCGCCGACGCGGCGCCGTACTGCGCGGTGAACGTCGGCGGTCTCAGCGGTGGGTACCTCAGTGCGCCGGAGATTTCGCGATTGCCCTGGGAGACAGCGGCATTGACGGCATACGGGTGTACGACCGGCAGTGGCGTGCTCCGAGTGCTCGGCCGTGATGTGTGCCCGCTCGAGCAGGTCACCCGCACGCTCGAGAGGGCGGCCTCGGAAAGCGCCGGACAGTGCGGTCCCTGCATGTTCGGCGTCCCGGCCATCGCTTCCGACTTCGCGTCCGTGGCTGGCGGCGATCGTCGCAGTCTGGCCAGGCTGCAACGGCGGCTGGCGCTGTTGCCCGGCCGCGGAGCCTGCCGCTTCCCCGACGGTGTTGCCCAACACCTCGCCGGCGCGCTCCGCGTCTTCGGCGCTGAGCTGGACGCGCATCTGTCCGGTTGTTGCTCGGCCGAGCTCGATCGCCATGCGGAGCCTGAGTACGACACCGACGACGACGGACACGCGTATGCCAGCTGACCCGAGGAGCGAGACAGGGGTGCGGGTGGACCGCATCGCCTGCAGCGCGCACGGCGTCTGTCATGCGCTGGATCCGCAACGCGTGCCGTTGGACGAGTGGGGTTATCCGATCCCGTCCGAGATCATCACGGACGCCGAGGCAGCGACCGCGCTGATCCGGTTGTGCCCTGCCGCCGCGTTGTCGCGCAGCGCTTCCCGGTGACTGGATGGTGCCCCGGGGCCCGGTCGCCCTGGAAACTCATTCCGCCGAACCTCTTGCACTTCGCCGCGCGTGCGTCAGGATGAGCGGGTGGGTGAACGTGTCGAGTTGCCGGTCCCCGGGGCGGACGTGTCGCTGGGCGTGATCCGTCACGGCCACTGGGGACGCCCGGTCCTGGTGTTCCCCAGCGAGGCCGGTCGCGCCGAGGACTTCGCCGCGCACGGCATGGTCGAGGCCGTTCAGGGGCTGGTGGACGCCGGCCGGGTGTCATTCTTCTGCGTCGACTCCGCCGACCGGTGGACCTGGTCCGACAACGTCGCCACCACCGAGGAGCGCGCCAACCGACAGCACGCCTACACGCGGTGGCTGGAGGCCGCGGCGCTGCCCTGGATCGCCGCTCAGGTCGGCGGTGAGCGGCCACTGATCACCCTCGGCGTCTCGATGGGCGCCTACCACGCGGTGCATTTCACCCTCACCCACGCGCATCAGGCGCCGCTGGCGATCGGCCTGTCCGGCAGCTACGACGTCACGTCGTGGCACGGGCACGGGGAGACCGGCGACGCGACCTATTTCGCCAACCCGATGGCGTATGTCGCGGGCCTGCACGGTGACCACCTCGACTGGCTGCGCAGCGCCGCCAGTGTGCTGCTGGTCGTGGGGGAGGGGCCGTTCGAGGTCTCGCCGACACAGGCGCTCCCGTCGACGACCGCGTTCGCGCAGCTGCTGGCGGAGAAGGGGATTCCGCATCAGCTCGATGTGTGGGGGCACGACAGCGCACACGACTGGCCATGGTGGTGCAAGCAGCTGGCACACCATCTACCGAGGTTCTGTTGACGGTCCGAGTCCACTGACAGTCAGCTCGACGGAAGGGAGCGCACGATGAGCGAACACCTGATCGGCCTGTTGCTGGGTGCCGAGGAGGACTGGCCCCGTGCCTTCGAGGAACTCGTGCGCCGGGTCGGACCGATCACGTCGCCGGACGGTTCGCGGCACAACATACGGACCGAACGGATGACGATCGAACCGTTCAACCTGCGCGACAAGCCACGCACCGACCTGGTGATCGACCGGCTCGCGCACTGGTACTACCACCCGCGCGAATGGTTGAAGAAGGCCGCGCTGATGGACGACGTCTATCTGCTCAACTCGCCGTTCACCTTCCAGTCGATGGAGAAGCACTCGGCATACTGCGCGCTCATGCGGCTGGGCATGCACGTGCCCGAGACGGTGCTCGTCCCCTACAAGAACCCGATCGACAACGTGCGCTGGGCCTACACGTCCGCGAAGTACAACCGGTCCTTCGACCTGCCGTCGGTGGCGGCCGAGCTGGGCTACCCGATGTTCATGAAGCCGTTCGACGGCGGCGCGTGGCGCGGGGTGTCGATGATCCGCAACGAGGACGAATTACGGCGTAGTTACGACGAATCCGGCGAAATGCTGATGCATCTGCAGCGTGCGGTGGACGGTTTCGAGGTGTTCGCCCGGGCGCTGACCATCGGCCCGGAGACCATGGTGATGAAGTTCCGCCCGGACGAGCCGATGCACGATCGCTACGAGGTCGCCTACGACTTCCTCACCCCGCAGATCGGTGCCGAGACCAGCACCATCGCGCAGACCGTGAACGCCTTCTTCCGCTGGGAGTTCAACAGTTGCGAGATGCTGATCAAGGACGGCGTCGTCTACCCGATCGACTACGCGAACGCCTGCCCGGACGTCGCCGTGACGTCGTTGCACTACTACTTCCCCTGGGCGATCAAGTCGTTGCTGAAGTGGTCCATCTACTGCGTCGTCACCGGCCGCAAGGGGCACACGCAGGTGGACACCGGTCCGTGGTTCGAGGTCGCCGATCGCGACGACGACTACCAGGCGAAACTGACCGCTTACCAACGCCTTTCGGATGCCTACTTCGAGACCGAGCGATACCGCGAATTCGTCGACACCGCCCTCGGGCACGTCGACGAGATGGTGCTCGACTGGGTGTTGTCCGACGACTTCGACCGGCTGCTGGTCGAGACGGTCACATCGACCTATCCGGAATACGAGCACGAGCGCTTCCTCGGGCACTTCCGCGGCCTGACCGGCCTGTGGGCCAAGGACGAGGAGCAGATCCTCGGCTGAGGCGGCCGGTCAGATCCGGACATCGGCTTCCGGCACGCCCGCGAGGTGCACATCGCGGCAGCGGAGGGCGCCGCGCCCTACTTCGCCGACTGACGCATTGACCGCCGAGTGACGCATTCACACACTCGATGCCAATTGCGTCACTCGGTGCTGGGTCGCGCGGCGGCTTGCCGGACGGGCTTCCTTTCGACGGTCGTCAACCGCCCAGTGCGGCGGCGACGATGTCCTTCGCCTCCGCCTGCACCCGGGCGAGATGCTCCGGACCCTGGAACGACTCGGCATAGATCTTGTAGACGTCCTCGGTGCCCGACGGACGGGCCGCGAACCACGCGTCCTCGGTCGTCACCTTCAGCCCGCCGACGGGAGCATCGTTGCCTGGCGCGCGGGTCAGCTTCGCGGTGATCGGCTGCCCGGCCAGTGAGGTTGACGTGACGTCGTCGGGGGAGAGTGCGGCGAGCTTGGCCTTCTGCTCCCGATCGGCGGGCGCGTCGATGCGCGCGTATGCCGGATCGCCGTGCTGGCGGGCGAGTTCGGCGTAATGCTGACTCGGTGTCCGGTCGGTGCGTGCCAGGATCTCCGAGGCGAGCAGCGCGAGCGCGATGCCGTCCTTGTCGGTCGTCCACACCGACCCGTTCGTGCGCAGGAAGGATGCCCCGGCCGACTCCTCGCCGCCGAAACCCACACTGCCGTCGAGCAATCCGGGCACGAACCACTTGAACCCGACCGGGACCTCCCACAACCGGGCACCCAGGGAGGCAACGACGCGGTCGATCATCGACGAGGACACCAACGTCTTGCCGACCCGGTCCGAGGACCAGCCCGGACGGGCACCGCCGTACAGGTAGTGGATGGCCACCGACAGATAGTGATTCGGGTTCATCAGTCCGCCGTCCGGCGTCACGATGCCGTGCCGGTCGGAGTCGGCGTCGTTGCCGGTGGCGATGTCGAAGTCGTCGCGCTTGCCGATCAGGGACGCCATGGCGTGCGGGGACGAGCAGTCCATCCGGATCTTCTCGTCCCAGTCCAGGGTCATGAAACGCCAGGTCGGATCCACCAACGGGTTGACGACGGTGAGGTCGATGCCGAAGCGGTCGGCGATCGCCGCCCAGTAGGCCACCGAGGCGCCGCCGAGCGGGTCGGCACCGATGCGGACGCCGGCCGACGTGATGGCGTCGAGATCGATGACGTTCGGCAGGTCGTCGACATACGTGCCCAGGAAGTCGTATGGCGAGGCCGCCGCGCGCGCCCGACCGAAGGGGATGCGGGCGACGCCGTCCAGCCCGGCACGTAGATAGTCGTTGGCCGCTGCGGCGATGACCTTGGTGGCGTCACTGTCCGCAGGACCGCCGTGCGGCGGGTTGTACTTGAAACCGCCGTCCGACGGGGGGTTGTGGGACGGGGTGACGACGATGCCGTCGGCCAGTCCGGCGCCCGTCGTCCGTCCGTCGTTGGCCCGCAGGATCGCGTGCGAGACGGCCGGCGTCGGGGTGTAGCCGTCGGCACTGTCGACGAGCACCTGCACGTCGTTCGCGGCAAGCACTTCCAGTGCGGAGGCCCACGCGGGCTCGGACAGGGCGTGCGTGTCCCGGCCGATGAAGAGCGGCCCGTCATACCCCTGTGCGCGCCGGTAGTCCACGATCGCCTGCGTGGTGGCCAGGATGTGTGACTCGTTGAAGGCCGCCTTCAGTGACGAACCGCGATGTCCCGAGGTGCCGAAAACAACCTGCTGGTCGATGTTTTCCGGGTCGGGTTCGATCTCGTAGTAACTGGTGACCAGGTGCGGCACGTCGACCAGGTCGCTGGCGGTTGCAGGTTGTCCGGCTCGGGGCGCGCTCATGGGACCAGCCTGCCACGGCGGGCCGGATCGCGACATCGGCATACGACCCGAGCGACGGACCGGGTGCTGGACAACCGGTTGACCGCGATCGCCCCGCCGCCTCCCGCAGGTCGCTAGTTTCGAAATATCCACGTTTTATGAAGGGAAGCTATATGCGCTCACACATCGCTCTGCTCGGCGCCGTCACCCTCGCCGCAGGCGCAGTCGGCGGTCCGGCGTTCGCAGCAGGCAACACGCACAACGACCACCGCAAAGTCGTGGCACACAGCGTGCAGTCACCGGGGCGATCCCTCGGTGCGGCGTCGACCGGCACCACCGAGCACTTCATCGTCACGTTCAAGTTGCGTGACGCGGCTGGCGCCGAAGCGTTCGTCAAGGCCGTGTCGGACCCCTCGAGCCCGCAGCACGGCAAGTTCCTGTCCCCGGCTCAGTTCACCAAGCGGTTCGCCGCGTCGAAGTCCGATGTGGACAAGGCCGTCGCCTGGCTGCACAGCCAGGGCCTGAAGACCGGTGCGGTCTCCAAGAGCCGCAGCTACGTTCCGGTCAGCGGCACGGTCGCGCAGGTCAACAAGGCGTTCGGCACGAAGATGCAGAAGTACACCAAGAGCGGCCGCACCTTCTCGGCGCCGGCCAAAGCCGTGACAATGCCCAGCAGCGTGGCCGGTGTCGTGGGCGGCGTGGTCGGGCTGGACCACTCGCGCATGCTGCACACCACCAACGTCCGCACCAACGAGGCGTCCGCGCAGCGGCACAAGTCGGCCAAGACCCTCTCCGCGCTCGGTGCCGCGCCGGCGGCGAAGTCGGGCGCCAGCGATGCCTGCTCGTCGTACTACGGGCAGTACCACCTGCCCTACGCCCCGAAGGCCGCGTCCCCGCTGAAGGGCGTCCAGCCGGGCAGCCTGTGCGGATACACCCCGCAGCAGATGCGGGCGGCTCGCGGCATGAAAGCGAAGGACACCGGCAAGGGTATGACGGTCGGCATCACGTTGTGGTGCAACGACCCTCGCATTGAAGCCGACACCAACACCTGGGCCAAGAACCTCGGCTTCCAGCCGCTAAAGAAGAACCAGCTGACGGTGATCGAGCCCGACGCCGGCTACGACCCCCTCTACTGCGACGACCAAGGTTCCGGTGGTGTCAACGGCGAGCAGGCGCTCGACGTGCAGTCCATCCACGGTGCCGCCCCCGACGCGAAGATCATCTACTCCGCGGCGTCCCGTCCCTTCGACGACGCCCTGATGACCTCGATGCACAAGCTGATCGACGACAACCTGGTCGACTCGTTCACCAACTCGTGGGGTGGAGGCGAGGTCGACGACCCGGCCACCAACGACGCCTACTCGGCCATCTTCATCCAGGCGGCGGCACAGGGCATCTCGGTGCTGTTCTCCTCCGGCGACTACGGCGACAACACCAACGGTGACCAGAGCACGACGCCGCCCTCGCCGGACTACCCGGCGGCCAACCCGTGGGTGACCGCGGTCGGCGGCACCTCGCTGGCCACCGGCAATGCCAAGGGTTCGAAGGTCTCCTTCGAGCAGGCGTGGAACACGTCATACAACCTGCGGCAGGACGACGCCTGGAGCGGCTGGCAGTACCGCTACGGCGGTGGTGGTGGCGTGAGCCAGTACCACGCGGAGCCCTACTACCAGCAGGGTGTCGTGCCGACCCGCTTCACCGGTGTCGACCCGCACCGGGCCTACCCGGACATGGCAGGTGCCGGTGACCCCTACACCGGTTACCTGATCGGCTACCACGACGGCGACGCCGGCAACAACTTCGTGCTGCAGAAGATCGGTGGCACGAGCTGGTCGTCCCCGTGGACCGCGGGCACCCTGGCCCTCGTGGGGAAGCGGGTCGGCTTCCTCAACCCGGCGATCTACGCCAAGGGCCACGCCGGCCTGACCGACGTGAAGGGCAACGCCCTGAAGCACGGGTTCGAGTACAAGACGTCGGGCACGATCGCGACGGTCGGCATCAATTCCCAGCAGGTCCAGAACCAGACACTGGTGTCGGAGCGCGGGTACGACAACCTGACCGGTTTCGGCGTGCCGAGTTCGACGAAGGACTTCGTCAAGGCGCTGCGCAAGTACTGACACTGCCGCAGCGACGAGAAGGCGCCACCCGGTTCGTCCGGGTGGCGCTTTCGCGCGCGTGCGGCGGGCCAGACGCCGGGAGTATGCCGATCGCGGTGTATGCCGCGCGCTGGGCATACTCCTGATCCCGCGAGACGCCAGCAGTATGCCGATCGCGGTGTATCGCGCGCGATGGGCATACTCCTGATCTGCTCAGTCGGCCTCGGCCGCCGTCGTCGAGGCCGCCGTCGTCTCAGGCGTCAGCCAGATCGCCGACAACGGCGGGATGGTGACCAGCGCGGAGTACGGCTGGCCATCGGCCGGTGTGCCCGACGCATCCACGCCGCCGAGATTGCCGCGGTTGGCGCCGCCGTACCGCTCGGCGTCGGTGTTGACCAGCTCCGTCCAACGGCCTTCGCGGGGCAGCCCGACCCGCACGTCACGGGCTTCCACGCCGCTGAAGTTGAGCACCGCCGCGACCACGTCGCCGTCGTGCTCGGAGCTGTCGAAACGCAGGTAGGAGAACAGGTTTGCATCGGCTGCGTTGGCGTCGATCCACTGGAAACCATGCGGGTCGTGATCGAGCTGCCAGAGCGCCGGGTGTTCCTTGTAGAACCGGTTGAGGTCCGACACCAGGTGCGCGACACCCAGGTGCTCGGGGTGGTCCAGCAGCCACCAGTCCAGGCTGCGTCCGTCGGCCCACTCCGACTCCTGACCGAACTCGCAACCCATGAAGAGCAGTTGCTTGCCGGGATGGCTCCACATGTTGGCCAGGAACGCGCGCACGCCGGCGAGTTGCTCCCACCGGTCGCCGGGCATCTTGCGCAGCAGCGATCCCTTGCCGTGCACCACCTCGTCGTGGCTGATCGGCAGCACGAACTGCTCGTCCCACGCATAGACGAGCGAGAACGTCATCCGGTTGTGGTGGTAACGGCGATAGATCGGTTGCTGTGCCACGTAGTCCAGCGAGTCGTGCATCCACCCCATGTTCCATTTGAAACCGAACCCGAGGCCGTCGTGGCTGGTCGGCCTGGTGACTCCCGGCCAGGACGTGGACTCCTCGGCGATCATCACCGTGCCGGGCATCCGGCGGTATGACGTGGCGTTGGTCTCCTGCAACAACTGCACCGCTTCGAGGTTCTCCCGGCCGCCGTGTTTGTTGGGCAGCCACTCGCCGTCGTTGCGCGAATAGTCGAGGTAGAGCATCGACGCGACGCCGTCCACCCGTAGGCCGTCGGCATGGAACTCCTGCATCCAGTAGACGGCGTTGGCGACCAGGAAGTTGCGCACCTGAGGACGCCCGAAATCGAAGATGTACGAGCCCCATTCGGGATGCCAGCCCCGACGCGGGTCGGGGTGCTCGTAGAGCGCCGTGCCGTCGAAGCGCGCCAGCGCCCACTCGTCGGTGGCGAAGTGGCCCGGCACCCAGTCCAGGATGACGCCGATGCCCGCCTGGTGCAGTCGGTCCACCAGGAACCGGAAGTCGTCCGGGTGGCCGAGCCGGGAGTTGGGTGCGTAGTAGCCGGTGACGTGGTAGCCCCAGGACGGGGGATAGGGGTGTTCCATCACCGGCATGAACTCCACGTGCGTGAAGCCGAGCTCGCTGACGTAGGAGACGAGTTCGTCCGCCAGCTCGCGCCACGACTTGCCCTGTCGCCAGGACATCGGGTGGACCTCGTAGATGCTCATCGGGCGCTGGTGCGCGGCGCTCTCGGCGCGCTGCTGCAACCACGCGCCATCACCCCACTCGTAGCTCGACGTCGTGACGACCGATGCGGTGGCTGGCGCGGTCTCCGCCTGTCGCGCCAACGGGTCAGCCTTCTCCCGCCAGATGCCGTCCGGTCCGAGAATGTCGTATTTGTAGCGGGTTCCGGCGCCGACGCCCGGCACGAACAACTCCCAGACGCCGCCGCTGAGCCGTCGCATCGGATGGGCCTGCGCGTTCCAGGTGTTGAAGTCGCCGACCAGACGCACGCCACGCGCGTTGGGTGCCCACACCGCGAACGAGGTGCCCTCGACCGCGCCCTGCGGACTGTCGTAGCGATGCAGGTGCGAGCCGAGCACGGTCCACAGCTGCTCGTGCCGCCCTTCGCCGATCAGGTGCAGGTCGATCTCGCCGAGGGTCGGCAGGAAACGGTAGGGGTCGTCGCTGACGTGCTCGACACCGTCGTCGTACGTCGTCACCACGCGGTAGTCGGGCACCTCCGCGGTCGGCAGCGCGCCGCTCCACAGCCCTTCGTAGTCATGCTGCAGGTCGGTGCGGGTCCCGTCCGGTGTCTGGATCTGGACGGTGCGGGCCAAGGGACGGAAAACCCTGACCAGTGCGCTGGATTCGCCGGTGTGCGGGCCGAGCAGGCGGTGCGGGTCACCGTAGCGGCCGGCCAGCAGTTCGTCGGCGACCTCGCGACGTAGGGCGGTGTCCTGTGTGCCGGTGCCCTCAGTGGCGCCTCGGTCATCGGTCATGACGTCGCTTCTCCTCGTCGGCAGTAGTCGCAGGATCGCGCTGCGGGGGATGTCGAGCCAGTCCGGCCGGTTGCGGACCTCGTAGACCACTTCGTACCCGGCCTTGTCGATCTCGAACAGCTCGATCAGCCGGCGGTATGACGCCAGGTCGACACCGCTCTGGGCGGCATACCCGTCCAGGAACGCGGTGCGGGCCTGAGTGGCCCAGTCACGGCGGTCGGTGCCCGGCTGGTGGTGCTCCACCGATCCGGCCGCATAGTCGAAGGACCGCAACATGCCGGCGATGTCGCGCAACGGCACATCGGGTTCGTTGCGTTCGGCCAGTGGCCGCAGCGGCTCGCCCTCGAAGTCGAGCAAGATCCAGCCGCGCTCGGGTGCGTCGAGCGCCTGACCCAGGTGCAGGTCGCCGTGGATGCGTTGCAGCGCAGGCCAATCGGCTTCGGCCGCGGACTCGAGCAGGGCGTCGAACTCGGCTTGCCGGTGATGCAGCTCGGGTACTGCTTCGGCGGCGACGGCGAACCGCCGCCGGATGGCGTCGAGCTGCCGGGCGACCGACTCCGGGCCGCTCGGCGCGACCGGCATGACCTCGGCGAGCTGGTGGTGCACCTCGGCGGTCGCCGCGCCCAGCGCGTAGGCCGACGCGGCGAACGACTCGTTCTCGGCGGCCGCCTCCACGGCCACGCGCCAGGCGTCCCGCACGCCGGGCAGGAACTCCTGGGCGAAGGCCAGATCGCCCTGCGCGCGGCTGCCGTCGGCGAGCGGCCAGTCACCACGCAGCGAGGCGACCATCTGCGGCACGCGTTCGCTGCCGACCTCGCTGAGCGCCGACTGCAGGGTGACGTCCGGGTTGTCCCCGGGGTGGATCACCCGGAAGACCTTGATGATCAACGGTTCCTCGTCGGACTCCACGATGATCGAGGTGTTGGACTGCTCCCCGGAGAGAACCTTCGCGGAGCGCACCCGCGGCACCGCGGCATGCCTAAAACCGCTGCCGCGCACCGTGACCGGCGACTCCCGCTGACCGACCGCTCCGCTGTCGACGTCGTGCGTCTCCAGCGCCGCCTGCTGTCCGCCGGTGATCATGGTGCGCAGCAGTGCGTTCACGAAGACCGGGTCGTGGCAGCCGTCGTAGACCCACCGATGACCCAGCGCCGAGTGCTCCATCTCGCCGACGAGGGCGGCCTCCGCACCCGGCAGCGGTGCGGAACGGTAGGTCGTCGGCGCCTGGTAGACCACCGGTGCCGGACCGGACTGGTCGAGCACGATGTGGACCTCGACGCCTACCTCGCCGGCCGGGTCGTCGAAGCGGTAGCTGCCCAGCATGGTCAGTTGCGGGTCGCTTCCCTTGCCGACATACCAACGGCGTTCGCCGATCCAGGCGCTGAGCAGTTCGAGTTTCGACGGCACCAGTGAAGCGCCCGCGTGGAGGATCGCCATCGTCTCAGTCCCTCACCGGCAGTTGCAGGGCGAGCCAGAAGAAGTCGCGCGAGCCGAGGGTCAGGGTGAGGGTCGCGTCGTCGGCGACCGGCGGGAAGTGCCCGCCGCCGAACAGGTCTCGCACGCGCACGCCGGCGAACTGCTCCGGCAGGGACACCGTCACCGACTGCGGCCGGCTGGACACGTTGTTGACGCACAGCACCGTGCGCGTCTCGATCTCGTCATCGGGGTCGTCCTCGTCGTGGACGGTGCGGGTGAACGCCAGGATCGCATCGTTGTCCGCCGCCACGGCGCGGTAGTCGCCGATGCCGAAGACGGGATACTGCTTGCGGATGGCGAGCATCTCGCGCACCCAGTGCAGCAGCGAGGAGGTCGACTCCATCTGCGCCTCGACGTTCACGTTGTTGTAGTGGTAGACGAGGCTGGAGATCACCGGCAAGTAGAGCTTGCCGGGGTCGGAGGTGGAGAAGCCGGCGTTGCGGTCCGGCGACCACTGCATCGGGGTGCGCACCGCGTCGCGGTCGGCCAGCCAGATGTTGTCGCCCATGCCGATCTCGTCGCCGTAGTAGAGGCACGGCGAGCCCGGCAGCGACAGCAGCAGCGCGTGGATCAGCTCGGTCTCGGCACGTGAGTTGTCCAGCAGGGTGGCCAGTCGCCGACGGATGCCGACGTTGGCGCGCATGCGCGGATCAGGGGCGTACCAGCCGTACATCGCGGCGCGCTCGTCCGGCGTCACCATCTCCAGGGTCAGCTCGTCGTGATTGCGCAGGAAAGTGCCCCACTGCGCACCGCGCGGTATGGCGGGCGTCTCCTCCATCACTTCGTTGATGCGGGTGGCCTTCTCGTCCCGCAACGCGTAGTAGAGCCGCGGCATGATCGGGAAGTGGAAGCACATGTGGCACTCGGGTCGCTCCTCGGTGCCGAAGTAGTCCACCACCTCGTCGGGCATCTGGTTCGCCTCGGCGAGCAGCATCCGTCCGGGGTACTCCTCGTCGACCATCGCCCGCAGCTTGGCGATGAATTCATGTGTCTTGGGGTGGTTCTCGCCGTTGTGGCCCTCCTCGATGTAGAGGTAGGGGATCGCGTCCAGCCGGAATCCGTCGATGCCCAGGTCCATCCAGAAGCGGACGATGTCGAAGATCTCCTCGTGCACCTTCTCGTTCTCGAAGTTGAGATCGGGCTGGTGGGAGAAGAAGCGGTGCCAGAAGAACTCCCGGCGGACCGGGTCGAAGGTCCAGTTGGACACCTCGGTGTCGACGAAGATGATGCGCGCGTCGGCATACAGCTCGTCGGTGTCGGACCACATGTAGTAATCGCCGTAGGGCCCCTCGGGATCGGAGCGCGAGGCCTGGAACCACGGGTGCTGGTCGCTGGTGTGGTTGACGACCAGGTCGGTCACGATGCGTATGCCGCGGGCGTGTGCCTGGGACACCAACTCGGTGAACTCCGGCAGCGTCCCGAACTCCGGCAGCACCGCCTTGTAGTCGGCGATGTCGTAACCGCCGTCGCGCAGCGGTGAGGCATAGAAGGGCGGGATCCACAGGCAGTCGACACCGAGCCACTGCAGGTAGTCCAGCCGGTTGATCAGGCCACCGAAGTCACCCGAGCCGTTGCCGGTGGAGTCGCCGAAGGCGCGCACCAGCACCTCGTAGAAGACCGCCTTGCGGAACCACTGCGGATCGTGGCGCAGACCGGGTTGCGGGAGGTTGAAACCTGTAGCGGGCACGATGGATCAGAACCTCCTGAGATGGACGATGTGCAGTGGTTCGGTGTCGGGGCCGAGTCGGACGTAATTGTCCGCACCCCATTGCCAGTCGGCGCCGCTGAGCAGGTCATGGGCGACGAAGCGGTCCCCCGGCGACATACCCAGCGCACCCATGTCCAGTCGCACCGTGGACTCGCGGGTGGCGTGCGGGTCGGTGTTGGCGACCACGATGATCACGTCGTCGCCGTGCTTCTTGGAGTAGGCCAGCATCTGCTCGTCGTCGACGTGATGGAAGGTGATGTTGCGCAGCCAGTGCAGCGCCGGGTGGTCGTGCCGGATCCGGTTGAGCCGGGTCAGGAACGGCGCGAGCGACTGTCCCTCACGGTCACCGCCGGCCTCATAGCGCGACCACTGCCGGTCCTTGTACTGGTACTTCTCGTTGTCGATCTGTTCCTCGGCGCCCGGGCGGGCGACGTGCTCGATCAGCTCGTAGCCGGCATAGATGCCATAGGTCGGCGACAGCGTCGCCGCGAGCGCGGCGCGCAGCTTCCACGCGGTCGGGCCGCCGTACTGCATGTACGGCGTGAGGATGTCGTGCGTCGTGGGCCAGAAGCTGGGCCGCATGTACGGCGCCGAGTCGCGCGCGAGTTCCTCGACGTACTCGCGTAGTTCGGCGGCTCCGTTGCGCCACGCGTAGTAGGTGTAACTCTGCTGGAAGCCGACCTTCGCCAGCGTCGCCATCATCGCGGGCCGGGTGAACGCCTCGGCCAGCCACACGACGTCGGGGTGGTCACGGGCGACATCGGCGATCAGCCACTGCCAGAACTCCACCGGCTTCGTGTGCGGATTGTCGACGCGGAAGATGCGCACGCCGTGGTCGATCCACACCTGGACGACCCGGCGGACCTCGGCGTAGATGCCGTCGGGGTCGTTGTCGAAGTTGACCGGATAGATGTCCTGGTACTTCTTCGGCGGGTTCTCGGCATACGCGATCGAGCCGTCGGCGCGCGTGGTGAACCACTCGGGGTGCTCGGCGACCCAGGGGTGGTCGGGGGAGCACTGCAGCGCCAGGTCGAGTGCCACCTCGAGGCCCTGCCCGGTGGCGGCGGCGACGAATGCGTCGAAGTCGTCGAAAGTGCCCAGATCGGGGTGGATCGCATCGTGGCCGCCGTCCGCGCTGCCGATGGCGTAGGGCGACCCCGGGTCCTCCGGTCCGGCCGTGAGGGTGTTGTTGGGGCCCTTACGGTTGGTCTGGCCGATCGGGTGCACCGGCGTCAGGTAGACCACGTCGAAGCCCATCGCGGCGATCGCCGGCAGCCGCTCGGCGGCCGTGCGCAGCGTGCCGGAGACCCAGGTGCCGGTCTTCTCGTCCAGATGGGCGCCCTCGCTGCGCGGGAAGATCTCGTACCAGGCGCCGGTGAGCGCCCGGTCGCGCTCCACCCACCAGGTGTATGACGCGCTCGGGCTGACCCAGTCGCGCAGGGGTGCGGCCGCCATCACTCGCCGGACCTCGCCGGAGGTGCCGGCCGAGATCCGCGTGCCCGCCGGCTGCTCGCCGTCGCGCAGCCCGGTGACCGCGGCCGTCAGGACCGCAGCGTCGGCGCGGCCGTGGCGCACCTCGCGCAGCGCACGCTCCAGCAGGCGGGCGCCCTCCTCGAGCATGACCTCCACGTCGACCTCGGCTGCGATCTTGATCACGGCGTCGTGGGTCCAGGTGGCGTACGGATCCGACCAGCCCTCGACACAGTAGGACCACACCCCGGGACGGTCGGCGCTCACCTCGCACCGCCAGGCATCCAGCCCGGGGTTGGTGCACGTCATCGGCACGTGATGCACACCGCCGTCGGGGTCGGTCAGCGCTGCTGTCGCGTTCACCGCGTCGTGTCCCTCGCGGAACACCGTCGCGGTCAGCGGAAAGCTCTCACCGACAACGGATTTGGTGGCGAACGCACCGCCGTCGACGGCTGGTCGCACATCGACGACCGGGATGCGCCCGACCGGTCGGAGGGGACCGCCCGACGGCGCCGTGGCTCGGCTGGAGGTCGGCCGCACTGCAGCGGCCGGCTGCTGATCAGTCACCTGAGCGACGCTACACAATGGGCAGCCGTTGCGGACACCTGTCGCGCAGTGACCGCCGGCCGGCGCGCGGCAGGGCCGGAACACCGCGCAGTGAAATTCGCATGCGGCGCGTGCGCCCCTACCATCGGTGACGTGAGAGCCATTCGTCGTTTCAACGTCCGCACCGCTCTGCCCGAGCAGCTGGCCCCGTTGTCGGACCTCGCGACCAACCTGCGCTGGTCGTGGCACCGCCGCACCCGTGACCTGTTCCGGGACATGGACCCGATCGTCTGGGAACGCGTCCACGGCGATCCGGTCGCGCTGCTCGCCGGGCTGAGCCCGCAGCGGCTGGCCGCCCTGGCCGCCGACGCCGAGTTCGTCGCCCGGGTGCGCGCCGCGGCGGACGGCCTGACGACATACCTGACCGCACCCGCCTGGTACGACGAGTTCGGCCAGGAGTGCGGACGCCAGGACCAGCAGGCGCCGGCGTCCATCGCCTACTTCAGCGCCGAGTTCGGCATCACCCACGTGCTGCCGCAGTATTCCGGGGGCCTGGGCATCCTGGCCGGTGACCACCTGAAGTCGGCCAGCGATCTCGGCGTGCCGATCGTGGGCATCGGGCTGTTCTACAAGGAGGGCTACTTCAGTCAGAAGTTGTCCGCCGACGGCTGGCAGTTGGAGACCTACCCGCTGCTGGACCCCGACGATCTGCCGCTGACCCTGCTGCGCGAGGCCGACGGCACTCCGGTGGACATCACCCTCGCCCTGCCCGAGGACCGCATCCTGCACGCCCGGGTCTGGCGCGCCCAGGTCGGCCGGGTCCCGTTGCTGCTGCTGGACTCGGACGTGGAGGCCAATGATCCGTCCGCGCGCGAGCTCACCTCCCGGCTGTATGGCGGGGGCGGCGACCAGCGACTGCAGCAGGAGATGCTGCTGGGCATCGGCGGCGTACGCGCACTGCGTGCGTGGAGCCGGTTGACCGGCGCCGCGGAGCCGGAGGTCTATCACTGCAACGAGGGTCACGCCGGCTTCCTGTCGATGGAACGGATCAGCGAACTGGTCACCTCCCGCGGTCTCGACGTGGACCAGGCCCGCCGCGCGGTGCGGGCCAGCAACGTCTTCACCACCCACACCCCGGTGCCGGCCGGCATCGACCGCTTCGACGCCCAGCTGGTGCGCTCGCACTTCACCGGGTCGGCCGAGCTGGCCGGGGTGCCGGTCGAGCAGATCCTGCCGCTGGGCGCCGAGGACTACGAGGGCGGCCAGGACGGCATCTTCAACATGGCGGTGCTGGGCCTGCGGATGGCGCAGCGCAGCAACGGCGTCTCGCAGTTGCACGGCGTGGTCAGTCGCTCGATGTTCGACCAGCTGTGGCCCGGTTTCGACGACGCTGAGGTCCCGATCACCAGTATCACCAACGGTGTTCACGCCCCGACCTGGATGGATCCCAAGGTCATCGAGTTGGGTCGCAAGTACCTCGGTGAGACCGACGTCCGCGAGGCGATCGGTTGGGACCGGGTGGGCCGCGTGCCGCGTGCCGAGCTGTGGGCCGTCAAGCGTGAGCTGCGTCGACAGCTGGTGCTGGACGTGCGCGAGCGGGTGCGTGCCTCTGCGCAGTTCCGCGGTGCCAGCGACGCCGAGCTGGGTTGGGTGGAGACGCTGCTCGACCCGGACGTGCTGACCATCGGTTTCGCGCGGCGGGTGCCGACATACAAGCGACTGACGCTGATGCTGCGCGACCCCGAGCGGCTGGCCACGCTGCTGCTGGACCCCGAACGCCCCGTGCAGCTGGTGATCGCCGGCAAGTCGCACCCGGCCGACGAGACCGGCAAGAAGCTCATCCAGGAGATGGTGCAGTTCACCGACGACCCCAAGCTGCGGCACCGGATCGTCTTCCTGCCCAACTACGACATGCAGATGGCGCAGGTGCTGATGCCCGGCGTCGACGTGTGGCTGAACAACCCGCTGCGGCCCTACGAGGCCTCCGGCACTTCCGGCATGAAGGCGGCGCTCAACGGCGGCCTCAACCTGTCGATCCTGGACGGCTGGTGGGACGAGTGGTTCGACGGCAGCAACGGCTGGGCCATTCCCTCCGCGGACCCGGCGCACGACACCGGCAGCTCACGGATGGACCCGGAGCGACGGGACGACCTGGAGGCGGCCGCGCTCTACGACCTGATCGAGCACCAGGTCGCGGCCCGCTTCTACGACACCGACACGCAGGGCGTCCCGCAGCGGTGGCTGGAGATGGTCGAGCACACGCTGGCGGTGCTGGGTCCGAAGGTGCTCGCCACCCGGATGGTCCGTGATTACACCACCAGGCTCTACACCCCGGCCGCGATCGCCGGACGCGCCGCCGCCGCGGACGACTTCGGCCTCGCGAAGGACCTGGCGGCATACAGTGCGCGGGCGCGCGAGGCGTTCGAGAACGTGCAGATCGAGCACGTCGAGGCGGACGGCGTCACCGACACCCCGCTGCTCGGCGAACGGCTGACCGTGCGGGCGTATGTCGCCCTCGGTGGGCTACGTCCCGAGCAGGTGCTGGTGCAGGTGGTGCACGGCCGGGCGACCGACACCGACGACCTGCACGACATCGACCTCACCGAGCTCTACCCGGTGGAGGACCTCGGCGACGGCCGGGCCCGCTTCGAGGGGGCCGTGACGCTCAACCGCACCGGTGCCTTCGGCTACAGCGTGCGGGTGCTGCCGCGCCACGCGGGTCTGGCGGACGTCGCCGAGCTCGGCCTGGTCGTCAACGCCTGACGCCGCCCGACCGAGAGGAGCACCCAGCGACCGCGAGGAGTACGCAATCGAGCCGATTTAGTTATCCGCTCGGTGAGTCCCAGCTCCGCGCGGTGAGGGCGGCCGGCGCAGGCCGACCG
>NZ_JBQCGS010000085.1:0-10478 GCF_051955415.1 Flexivirga sp. | reverse complement strand
GGCGACGGCGCGCAATGGGGTGTGCGAGTCCGGCGAGTTCTGTTTGTACTACAACTCGAACGAGGCGGGTTCGGTCTCGGACTTCAACACCTCGATCTCGGATTATGGTGCGACGCAGCCGGGTTGTTATGAGTTCAAGGGTGCTGGGGCCGGTCAGGGCTTGTGTGTGAAGAATCAGGCGGCGTCGGTGTGGAATCGCACGGGCAAGACGGTTTACGTCTATTACAACAGCGGGTATGCCGGGGCGAAGCAGTCGTTCGGTGCTGGGGTGAAGGGGAATCTGAACGCCACGTTGAAGAACAACAACGCGGCGCACCACATCGGCGCCATCTCCGGCACGGTCAGCGGCGCGACGGTGATCTCCCGCGCCAAGGTCTGGGTCGACGCCGGCGTCCCCTACAGCCAGACGCACTACTACCAGGGTTACCGGGAGGACTGCTCCGGTTACGTGTCCATGGCATGGGGACTGGCCAAGCCGGGCACGACGACTGCGGGAATGCCCAACTACGGCAGGTACATCAGCAAGTCCGCGCTGCGCAAGGGCGACGTGCTGCTGAACTCCACTGCCGGCAGCCAGGGCCACGTGGTGATCTTCGAGAAGTGGGCGAACACCGCGCACACGTCCTACTGGGCCTATGAGGAGAGCGGCAGTCACGGTGCCGTGCATCGGGTGAACCCCTACCCGTACTACGCGGGCTACGGCACGTTCAAACCGTTCCACTACAGCAAGCTGTCCTCCTGAAAAGCGCTGTCGGTCGGCATGATTCAGCTGGAGGACGCCGGACCAGCGACGTCCTCCAGCTGCCGGCCGAACGCCTTGTCGAACTCCTCGCGCGCGGCCAGATCGGCCGACGCGCGGGCGGCGCGTTCCTGCCGTCGCAGTTCCCCGGCGGCGGCGTGCTGGCCCTGCTTGGCCAGCACCACCGACAGGTCGTGCATGGCCGCGGCGACGCTGAGCGGCCGGTCCAGCGCGGTGCACTCCTCGATGCTCTCGCGCAACTCCTGCTCCGCCTCGTCGAGCCGTCCGAGCGCGGCGAGCGCGCGGGCCCGGGTGCGCCGGGCGCGTGCGGCGAGGAAGAGGTCCTGGGAGTCGACAGCGCGGCGCCATACGACGTCCGCCTCGTGCAGGGCGTCCGCGTCGCGACCGAGCTGGTAGCTCATCTCCGAGCGCGCGTCGAGCGCGTAGGACAGCAGATGCTGCTCACCCAGATCCTGCAGCAAGGTGGTCACTTCGGTGAGCAGCACGTTGACCGAGCCCAGGTGGTGCTGGCGCCAGCTGACCCGGGCGAGCTCGATGGTGGCGGTGGCATAAGCGATCCGGTCACCGTCGGTCGCCAGCAGCTCCCGGGCACGCATCAACTCCTGCTCGGCGGCGGCGAGTTCGTCGTAGTCGTTGTGCAGCACGCCGCGCACCGTGCTGGCCCACCCGGCGTAGGTCGGGTCCTCGCCGCCGGCCAGCAGACCCTCGGCGCGGGACAGCGCCGCCTCCACCTCGGGCCGCCGGCCCAGGGACAGCGCCGCCTGGGCGGTGACGATGTCGGCGGCTGCGGCGGCCCGGTTGGCGCCCAGCAGGGTCAACGCCTTGCGCGCACCGCTGGCTGCGGTGAGCGCGGCCCGGGACTCCGAGCGCAGATCCTGCCGATGCCACGCCTCGGCGAGCTGCAGCAAGGCACGGCCGAGCTGCTGGTCGGAGGAGGCGGAGTCCAGGCGCTCGCGGACCGTCGAGGCGATGCCCAGCCAGCTGCCATGGCCGGCGAAGGTGTGTTGCGCGTTGGCGGCGGCGACCAACAGGCGCCAGGACAGCTCCGGCAATGTGCCGGCCACGGCTTCGGCGACGGTCAGCATCGCTCGTCCGTCGGCCCGGAAGAAGGCTCGTGCCGCGGCGACACCGGTGCGCGGCGGGGAGGGGGAGGACCACCGAGGCGGGACGGTGCCCGCCGGCTCGTCCGGCATCGGCGGTGGCGTGGGTACGAAGCGCCGGTGGAAGGCGTCATGGAATCCGGCGGCGCGGCGCAGCAGTTCGCGTCCCAGGTCGGTGAGCGCCACGTGCTGTATGGCCTCGTCGACCGGCCGGGCGGCGCGGGCGAACTGCGCGACCAGACTGTGCAGCCGGTAGGTCGTGGTCTCGTTGTCGCGTTCGACCGGTTCGATCAGGTTGGTCGCCAGCAGCGTCTCGACCAGGTCGTCCCCGGTGTCCTCGTCGTGCAGGATCGTTCCGGGCATCCAGCCGCTGAGGCCGCTGAGCGGCAGATGCGCCAGCAGCGAGATCGCCTGCTGTTCGCCCTCGGTACGACGTTCCCACACCAGCTGGACACTCTTGCGCAGGCCGTCCAGCGCATCCCGGCCACCGGTCGAGCTGGACAGCAGCCGTTGCGCCATCGGCCCGAACTGTCGGTCCGGCCGGTGTGCGAGCCGTCCGGCCACGAGGCGGATGGCCAGCGGCAGCCGGCCGGTGGCGTTGAGCAGCGCGGTCGCCCCGTCGACGTCGGCTGCGACACGGTCGTCGCCGATGAGCGCAGCGAGCAGCACCCGGGCATCGTCGATCTGCAAGGACCGCAACCGGATCGAGGACCAGTCCTCCACCTCGGTGTCGATGCCGCGCGACGTCACGATCGCCATCGACCCCGCGGACACGGGCAGGATCTGCTCCAGTGCGTCGGCGATCCGTGCGGTGACCTCCGGCAGGTTGTCGATCACGATGACGACGCGGCGTTCCTCCAGGATCGACCGGAAGAGGCCGATGCGCGCGGTCACGTCCTCGGGTATGGCGCGGGTCCGGACACCGAGCAGTCGCAGGAAGGAGCCGAGGATGCCCGACACGTCCAGTCCGTCGGTGTTGCCGAGGTCGGCATACAGCGTCCCGTCGGGGAAGCCGTCCTGCACGTTGCGGGCAGCTCGGATGGCCAGCGCGCTCTTACCGACACCGGTCAGCCCGGTGATGGTGACGAGCACGGCCTCCTCGCCGGCGCGTTCGGCGGCGCACCGGATGTGGCGGATCTCCTGGTCCCGGCCGACGAAATGGGACGGGTCCCGGGGCAGCGTGCGTGGCACCGGCAACTGCGCGACGCCCGCGGTGTGCGTGGTCGCGGGTGCGTCGGTCGTGGCCGGTGGTGGCGCTGCTGGTGCGGACGCTGCCTCCCTGCCCGGGCCCGTCCCGACGGCCTGGCGCGGCCGGTCCGGTGGTTCGGTGGCGGACGCTGCTCCGGCCGCCGGGTCGGCGCTGTGGAGCACGTCGTGATGCGCGGTGCGCAGCACTTCGGACGGCGCGACGCCGAGCTCCTGGTCCAGCCGCCGGTAGATGTCCCGGTAGACGCGCAACGCCTCCTCCTGCCGGCCGGTGGCAGCGAGGACGCGCATCAGCTGCGCGGCGAACGTCTCGTGGAACGGCTGATCCTGCACGAGAGCGGTCAACCGCGTTGTCAGGCCACGCAATTCGCCCAGCCGGATGGCGATCTCGTTGCATTCCTCGATGACGGCCAGCCGCTCGCCGATGAGCGTCTCCTGCGCCAGGTGCACCTCGTCGGTGAGCGGTATGTTCTGCAGCGGCGGCCCGGCGAACAGCTCGATCGCCGCGCTGAGGCGGCCCCACCGGTCGGCGTCGTCCGTGCCTCCCGCGATCAGCTCATGCCATGCGGCGCGGTCTGACCGCACGCCGTCCACGAGCCGGTATCCGGTCTTGGTCGTCTCCAGCAGGGCGCGTTCGCGGCCCTTGCGGCGCAGCCCGGACACGAGCGCCTGCACGCGGTTCCGCGCCGATGACGGTGGGTCGTCACCCCAGATCCACGGCACGAGTGAGTCCGCGGCCACCGATCCGCCGTCCGGGCACATGGCGACGCGGGCCAGTAGCGAGCGCTCCAGCTGACTGAGCGGCAGAGGCGCGGAGCCGCACAGGAGTTCGACCTGACCCAGCACGCGAAGGTGGGCGCAGTCCCCTGCAGTACGCATGGCAGTCACGGTAATCCGACGTACCGGGACGGTGTCGGTTCCGCAGGTGCGGATTTGTCATGCTGCGGCTCGGGGAGCGACGGCCGCCCAGGCGACCGTCAGTTCGCCCAGCCGCCAGCGTGCCGGACCGTCCAGCAACGGCCACCCGTCGGCGCGCAACGCGGTTGCCGTTGCGAGGAACCGCTGCCGGGCGCCGTATGACGCGTGCGGACCGGCCTTGGCCCAGGCGAGGTCGAGAGCGCGCAGGAAGTCATGGATCGGCTCGCCCGGCACGTTGCGGTGGATCAGCGCCTTGGGCAGTCGTTCGGCGACGACGCTCGGGGTCGCCAGGTCGCGCAGGTGCAGGGACAGGCTCAACGACCGTGGGCCGCAGCGGTCCAGGGTGACCCAGGTCATCACGCGTCCGATCTCGTTGCAGGTGCCGTCGATGAGCAGCCCGTGCGGGTGCAGGCGGTCCTGG
Organism: Flexivirga sp.; assembly: GCF_051955415.1. Taxonomy (NCBI): domain Bacteria; kingdom Bacillati; phylum Actinomycetota; class Actinomycetes; order Micrococcales; family Dermacoccaceae; genus Flexivirga; species Flexivirga sp. The sequence continues at coordinate 6,073 of NZ_JBQCGS010000085.1, read as the reverse complement.
AGGCGCCGCCACGCCGCCGGGACCTCCCGCTCGTCATACTGACGCAGCACGTTGAACGCCCGGACGACGGTGGCGCTGCCCGCGACCGGGATCTCGAAACCGCCTCGAACGAAAGACAACCCGTCTGCAGTGAACGGAGCGGCGGCCGCGACCCTGGCCGGGTCGATCTCGACACCCACCACTCGTGCGTCGGCACGCAGGTCGCGCACGCGTTGGTGCAGCTCCACCGCGGTGCGCGGATTGGCGCCGTACCCGAGGTCGACCAGCAACGGCGGTTCGGCCGGGCGACGCAGCAGCCGCGACTGGGTGCCGAGCAGCCAGCGGTCACAGCGACGCAGCCGGTTGGGTGCGGTGGTGCCGCGGGTGATGGATCCCACCGGACGTTCCACTCGCACCGCGCAAGGATAGGGGTGCGAGACTGGGCGAGTGACGACAGCTCCCGACCGGCCGTGCCCGGTGCGCCGGGTCGCGATGATCAGCGTGCACACCTCACCCCTGGATCAGCCGGGCACCGGCGATGCCGGCGGCCTCAACGTCTATGTGGTCGAGACCGCAAAACGCTTGGGACGGCTCGGGATCGAGGTGGAGATCTTCACCCGTCGCACGTCTGCCGCGCTGGCCGAGACCGTGCAGCTGGCGCCCGGGGTGCTGGTGCGGCACATCGACGCCGGACCCTACGAGGGCCTGGCCAAGAACGACCTGCCCGGTCAGCTGTGCGCCTTCGCCGCGGGCGTGATGCGGCACGTCGCGGCCAGTCCGGAGGGGCACTACGACCTGGTGCATTCGCATTACTGGCTCAGCGGGCAGGTGGGCTGGCTGGCTGCCGACCGGTGGGACGTGCCGTTGGTGCACACGATGCACACGATGGCCAGGGTCAAGAACGCGTCGCTGGCGGCCGACGACCGCCCCGAACCCACCGGGCGTGAGATCGGTGAGGAGCAGGTCGTCCGCGCGGCGAGCCTGCTGGTCGCCAACACGCCGCGGGAGGCCCGCGAGCTCGTGGAGCTGTATGACGCGGATCCCGAGCTGGTCGAAGTCGTCTCTCCCGGCGTCGATCTGGACATCTTCACACCGGGGGACACCGCCGCTGCGCGGTCGGCGGTGTGCCTGCCCGAGGACGCCGAGGTGGTGCTCTTCGTCGGCCGGATACAGCCGCTGAAGGCCCCCGACGTGCTGCTGCGCGCGGTGGCGAAGCTGCTCGAACGTGACCCGGCGCGTCGGGACCGGCTGGTGGTGGCCGTCCTGGGCGGCCCGAGCGGCACCGGGCTGGACAAGCCGCGCGGCCTGCAGCAACTGGCCCGGCAACTGGGCATCGCCGACGTGGTGCAGTTCGTGCCGCCGGTCAGCCGGGCGGACCTGGCGCAGTGGTACCGCGCCGCGGATCTGCTTGCGGTGCCGTCCCATTCGGAGTCGTTCGGTCTCGTGGCCCTGGAAGCCGAGGCGTGCGGCACGCCGGTGCTGGCGGCCGACGTGGGCGGCCTGCCTGACGCGGTCGGTGGTGCCGGACGACTGGTCGACGGGCATGATCCGGACGACTGGGCGACCGCACTGGGTGACCTGTTGGCCGACGAACCGGTCCGCAGGGCGCTGGCCGGCACGGCGGTCGAGCACGCCGCCGCCTTCGGCTGGGACGCCACCAGCGAACGGTTGCTCGAGGTCTACCGCCACGCCTGCCGCTCCGTCGTCGAGGAGCCACCCGATCTGGGCACGCCGAGCTTCGCCGGTGTCCCGTCCGCGCCCATCCCGTGACCGACGCCTGAAAGGCCAGCAGATGACCGACATCCAGCAGACCGTCGAGCACTACCTCACCGAGACCGAGGTCGAGTGGGAGCTCGGCGCCCGTGACGGCGAATTCGTCGTCACTCTGCCGGGGGAACGCAAGCTGAAGACGGTGCTGTCCCTCCTCGTCGGCGAAACCGCCCTGCTCGCAACGGCTTTCGTCATACGGCACCCGGACGAGAACCACGCCGATTTCTACCGGTACCTGCTGCGGCGCAACCTGCGCCGACCGGGCATCGCCTACGCGACCGACCAGCACGGTGACGTCTTCGTCGTCTCCCGCACGCCGGTCGCGGCGGTCGATGCGGCATACCTCGACACCCTGTTCGGCATCGTCCTGGAGGCTGCCGACGAGGTCTTCAACGAGTTGCTGGTCATCGGTTTCCGCACATCGATGCAGAAGGAATGGGACTGGCGCATCAGCCGGGGCGAATCCACCCGCAACCTCGAGGCGTTCCGCCAACTCCTGGACCACGACGCCGACGAGACCGACCGCTCCTAGACTGGCGCGCATGAGCGAGCGCAGCGAGCGACCAGAGAGCACAGGGCATGGCGAGACCCGACGAGGGAGGGGTTCGGCATGACATACACCCTGGTGCTGCTTCGTCACGGCGAGTCCGAGTGGAACGCCAAGAACCTCTTCACCGGCTGGGTCGACGTGCCGCTGAGCGACAAGGGTCGCGCCGAGGCCGTGCACGGGGGGCAGCTCATCGCCGACGGTGGTGTGCTTCCGGACGTCGTGCACACCTCGTTGTTGCGTCGAGCCATCTCGACGGCCGCGCTCGCGCTCGACACCGCCGACCGGCACTGGATCCCGGTGCGCCGCAGCTGGCGGCTCAACGAACGCCACTACGGCGCGCTGCAGGGCAAGGACAAGAAGGCCACGCTGGAGCAGTTCGGCGAGGAGCAGTTCATGACCTGGCGCCGCTCGTTCGACGTGCCGCCGCCGCCCATCGAGCAGGGCAGCGAGTTCAGCCAGGCGGGCGACCCGCGGTATGCCGACCTCGGCGACGAACTGCCGGCGACCGAGTGCCTCAAGGACGTCATCGCGCGGTTCCTGCCCTATTGGGAGCAGGCGATCGTCCCGGACCTGCGGGATGGCAGGACGGTGCTCGTCGCCGCGCACGGCAACTCGCTGCGGGCGCTGGTCAAGCACCTCGACGGCATCAGCGACGACGACATCGTGGGCCTGAACATCCCGACCGGTCAGCCGCTCGTCTACCGCCTGGACGAGGACCTGCAGCCGACCGTGCGCGGCGGCGAATACCTCGACCCGGTCGCGGCGAAGGCGGCCGCCGAAGCCGTCGCCAACCAGGGCCGTTGAGCCGTCATTGAATCGTCGGCGGGCGCCTAATCGGCGACCGTTGCCGGTTGTGCACGCCATCCGGTCGCGGATGTGCGCCTAATCGGCGACCGTTGCCGGTTGTGCACGTGTTCGGGACGTCCCCGTATGACGCCGGCCTCAGCGCTGCAGACCTTCGTCCTGGTTGCCGTAGCGGCCAGTGACGAGGTAGACGATGCGGTCGGCGACGGCGACGGCGTGGTCGCCGAAACGTTCGTAGTAGCGGCTGATCAGGGTGGTGTCGACCGCCGCTTCCGTGCCGTGCTGCCACGTGCGGTCGAGCAACTCGCCGAAGATCCTCCGGTGCAGTTGGTCCATCTGGTCGTCGATCGACTCGATCTCGACGGCTCCGTGGACGTCCTTGTTCGCGATCGCCCGGCCGGTGGCGCTGACCAGGCGCTCCGCGACGTCCGCCATCTCGCGCACGGTGCCGTGCAGGCTGTCCGGCACGGCACAGTCGGGGTAGCGGCGGCGGGCCGCCTTGGCCACGTGCCGGGCCAGGTCACCCATCCGTTCGATGTCGCTGGCCATGTGCATCGCGGTCACCACCATGCGCAGGTCGGTGGCGACCGGTTGCTGACGGGCCAGCAGGTCGACCGCTCGATCGTCCACCTCGCGCCGCAGCGCGTCGATGTCGTCGTCGGCGGCGATCACGCTCTCGGCCGTCGGCAGGTCGGTGCCCAGCAGTGCGGTGGTCGCGCGGCGCATCGCCGCACCGACCATCGTGGTCATCTCGACCAGGTCGTCGGACACCTTGTCGAGATCGTCGTGGAATGCGTCGCGCATCGGAACGTGAGTCCTTGTCCGGAGAAGGTGGGGTCGGATCGGTCGGTCCGGACTCTACTGGCGGGCATGTCACGGGGCCCGCTGCTGCCCTCCGGTAGGTCCGTCCACGGTGGACCATCCCAGTCATCGGTGAACACGACGGGACGCCCAGATGAACGCTCGGCGGACAGCCGTCATACAGCGCCGCTGAGGTGAAAAGCGGGTGTCCCAGGTGCGTACATTGGTCGCCGTGATGGTCGCAGTCGTTGCCGCCGTGGTGGCGTTGATCGCCGGTGTCGGCATCGGTGTGCTGCTGCGGGGCCGTGCCCGGCCGGCGCCGGCGGCGGCGCCGATCTCCCCGTTGGCTCCTGCTGCGAGCGACGTCCTGGACGCCCTGCGCTCGGTGGTGGTCGTGCTCGACGCTTCGGACAAGGTCGTGCGGTCCAGCCCGAGTGCCGGGGCGCTGGGCCTGGTGCGCGACACCGAACTCGCCCATGCGCGCCTGCTCGAGCTGGCCCGCGAGGTCCGCCGGGACGGGCAGGTGCGTGAGGTCGAACTCGAGCTGGCCCGCGGCCCGCTGGGCAGCGCCCAGCTCATCCTCGCCGTCCGGGTCGCGCGGCTGCGTGCCCGCCACGTCCTGGTGCTGATCGACGACCGCACGCAGGCCAGGCGGGTCGAGGAGATCCGCCGCGACTTCGTCGTCAACGTCTCCCACGAGCTCAAGACGCCGGTGAGCGGGCTGACGCTGCTGGCGGAGGCGGTGGACGAGGCGCGCGACGACAGCGTGGCGGTGCACCGCTTCGCCGGCCGGATGCAGGTGGAGACCACCCGGCTGGCTCGACTGGTGCAGGAGATCGTCGATCTGTCGCGCCTGCAGGCCGATGACGCGCTGGACGAGCCGGTGCTGGTCGACCTGCGCGACTGCGTGGAGGACGCCGTCGCGCACCTGCAGGTGCTGGCCGACGACAAGAACATCGCCATCGGGACGGCATGGGGCGACCCCGCCGTCCCGGCGCAGGTGTATGGCGACGCCAACCTGCTCACCACCGCGCTGCGCAACCTGGTGGAGAACGCCGTCAACTACTCCGACGGCGGCACCCGGGTCGGGATCACCGTGGAACCCGGCGCCGACTTCGTCACGGTGCTGGTCAAGGACCAGGGTGCCGGCATACCACCCGGCGAGATCGACCGGATCTTCGAGCGGTTCTACCGGGTCGACGCGGCACGATCGCGGCGCACCGGAGGCACCGGCCTGGGGCTGGCGATCGTCAAACACGTGTGCGCCAACCACGGCGGAGATGTCACCGTCTGGTCCGAACCGGGCCAGGGGTCGACCTTCACCGTCCGGCTTCCCGCGGCCCGGCCGGCGCCGCCGCACAGTCCCGCATCACCACCCCGTCATACCCAGCCACAGACGACACGGAAGGTCACCCCATGACGCGCATCCTCGTGGTCGAGGACGAAGTTTCGATCTCCGACCCGCTGACCTACATGCTCGGGAAGGAGGGTTACGAGGTCGCCCTGGCCGAGACCGGTCCGGACGCGCTGCTGGAGTTCGACCGCAGCGGAGCGGATCTGGTGTTGCTGGACCTCATGCTGCCGGGCATGTCGGGCGTCGACGTGTGCCGGGTGCTGCGACAGAAGTCGACGGTCCCGGTCATCATGCTCACGGCCAAGGACAGCGAGGTCGACAAGGTCGTCGGTCTCGAGCTCGGTGCCGACGACTACGTCACCAAGCCGTACTCGGCACGTGAACTGCTGGCGCGGGTCAAGGCGGTCCTGCGAAGGGGCCAGGACGCGGAGGAACTGCTGCCCCCGACGCTCGAGGGCGGACCGGTCCGGATGGACGTCGAACGTCATACCGTGGTGGTGTCGGGTGAACCGATCTCCTTGCCGCTGAAGGAGTTCGAGCTGTTGGAGCTGTTGCTGCGCAACACCGGACGCGTGCTGACCCGCGCGCAACTGATCGACCGCATCTGGGGCAGTGACTACGTCGGGGACACCAAGACGCTCGACGTGCACATCAAACGGCTGCGCGCCAAGATCGAAGCCGACCCGGGCAATCCGCAGCACATCCAGACCGTCCGCGGCCTGGGCTACAAGTTCGACACGGCCTGAGCATCGGCCGGTCCCGCAGCCGCTGGCTCGACGGACCGGCGCGGGAGGAGAAACCGACCCGGGGGGGGG
>NZ_JBQCGS010000084.1:0-28145 GCF_051955415.1 Flexivirga sp. | reverse complement strand
CAGAGTAACCACCGTCGCCGAACGCGCCACGGCCGCGCTCACCGAGGTCGGTGAGCGCGGCCGTTGCGCGGGATGAGTCTGCCGACTCAGTCCTGTTTGTCGTGCGGTGTCGGGTGACCGTAGGCGTGGGCCGCCCCGATCTCCTCGGCACCTCCGTGCATGTGGCCCGATTCGGCCTCGTCGGGGCGCGATTCGATCTCCTCGGTCGCATGCCCGTCGTGGTGGGCTGCCGCGAGTTCCATCGGAGTCACCGGCTCCACCCGGTCCTTGAAGTAGTAGTGCGTCAACCGAGCGCGCAGGCGATCCTTGCGCGCGCTCTTACGAGCGACACCGTGGCTGTCGGTCTCGGAGGTCAGCTCCACCGGGGCGGGGGAGTCGAAGGCGACCAACGGCCACCGCTGGAAGTCGTCCAGCGACTCGTGGGCCTCGAAGAACCGGCCCTTCGCAGTGCGGACCAGGCGCCCACTTTCGCGGCCGTGCAACACCAGGTCACGGTCGGCGCGCTGCAGTGACAGACACAGCCGCTTGACGACCCAGAAGACGATGACCGGCGCGACGATCAGCCCCACTTGGAAGGTGCGGGTGATGTCGTCGATCGACAGGTGGAACTTGATCGCGATGATGTCGTTGCCGCAGGCGGCGAACAGGATGCCGTAGAAGGTGATCGCAGCCATACCCAGGCCGGTGCGGGTCGGTCGGTTGCGCGGCCGGTCGAGGAGGTGATGCTCCTCGTTGTCGCCGGTGACCCACTTCTCCACGAACGGATAGAGACCCATGATCGTCCACAGGATCGGAATCATCAGGATCGCGCCGATCATGATGTTGAAGCTCCAGGTCTTGCCGAAGAGATCGAACTCCAGGAATCCGGGCAACAATCGGAGCGCGCCGTCGGCGAACCCCATGTACCAGTCCGGCTGCGAGCCGGCGGTGACCATCGTCGGCGCGTAGGGGCCGTACATCCAGATCGGGTTGATCGAGACCAGGCCGGCGATCAGCGTGGTGACACCGAAGACGACGAAGAAGAAGCCACCGGCCTTGGCCGCGTAGACCGGCATCATCGGGAAGCCGACGACGTTCTTGTTGGTGCGTCCCGGGCCGGGGTACTGGGTGTGCTTGTGCACCATCACCAGGATGATGTGCGCGGTGAACAGCCCCACCAGGATGGCCGGCAACAGCAGGACGTGGATGGTGAAGAACCGCGGAATGATGTCCTCGCCGGGGAAACCACCGCCGAAGAGGATGTAGCTGATGTAGGTGCCGACGACCGGGATCGACAGGATGAAGCCCTGCATCGCGCGGATGCCGGTGCCGGATAGCAGGTCGTCCGGCAGCGAGTAGCCGATGAAGCCCTCGACCATGGCAAGCATGGCCAGCAAGAGGCCGATGATCCAGTTGATCTCACGCGGCTTGCGGAACGCGCCGGTGAAGAACACGCGGAACATGTGCAGGGCGATCGAGACCACGAAAATCAGCGCGGACCAGTGGTGGATCTGCCGGATCAACAGACCGCCCTTGACGTCCAGCGAGATGTGCACGGTGGAGGCGAACGCCTGGCTCATCTCGACGCCCTTGAGCGGGACGTAGGGGCCTTGGTAGACGGTCTCGCCCATGCTCGGCACGAACCAGAAGGTCAGGAACGTGCCGCTGATCAGCAGGATGATCAGCGAATACATCGCGATCTCGCCCAGCATGAAGGACCAGTGGTCGGGGAAGACCTTCTTCATCAGGTAGCGCACGCCCTTGGCGGCGCCGGTGCGCTCGTCCATCCAGTTGGCGACGGCGCCGACCGGACCGCCACCACCGGAGGGTGCGGTCGTCGTGTCGTCCGCGCGCAACGCGTCAGCGGTGCTGCGGGCCCTGTCCTGTTCACTCACTCGGTCGGCGCTCATCAGCCACGCTCCCAGAAGCTCGGGCCGACCGGCTCGTCGAAGCCGTGCGGCGCGTAGAGGTATCCCTCATCGTCCACTGCAATCTTCAACTGGGGAAGCGGTCGCTTCGCCGGGCCGAAGATGACGTGGCAGTCGTTGGTCAGGTCGAACGTCGACTGGTGACACGGGCACAACAGGTGGTGGGTGGTCTGCTCGTAGAGACCGACCGGGCAGCCGACGTGCGTGCAGATCTTCGAGTAGGCGACAACGCCGTTGATGCCCCAGTCACGCTCACGGGCGACTTTGATCCGGTCCTCCTGCAGCGAGATGAGGATGACCGACGCCTTGACCTTCTCGTTGATCGGGTGCTCGGTGTCGTTGATGCCCTCGGGCAGCACGTGGAAGACCGAACCCAGCGTCACGTCGGACAGTCGGATGGCGGTCCCGTCGGGGTCACGCATCAGGCGACGGGGGCGGGTGACCGGCTTGCCGTTCTTCATCTCCGGCTTGCCGTCGGGACCGAGCACCGGCACCTCGGTGTCCCACAGCGTGGTGCGCAGGTCCTCGACGTCGCCCTTGAACGGTCCCAGGCCGCCGATCAGCTGCAGGCCGAGCGGCACGGCGAACAGGCCGAGTGCACCACCCAGGCTGTACTTGATGAGCGGGCGCCGGTTGATCTGGGAGGACTCCGCGCCGTCATTGAGGACGGCGATGGCGCCGGCGCGTGCTTCGTCGTCCGACCGCAGCGTATGACGCTCCTCGATGACCTCCTCGTCGGACATCAGCGTCTTGGCCCAGTGGATCGCGCCCAGGCCGATGCCGAGCAGCGACACCGCGAGCGTCACGCCGAGCGCGACGTGCAGCGCGTGCACCTTGCCCAGGATCGGCAGGGTGATGTTCTCGTCCTCGCCGATGATCGCGTAGGCGACGACGAACAGGACGGTGGCCAGCATGGACAGGCCGAAGAGTGTGGCGACCTGACGTTCACTGCGGCGCGCGGCCGCCTCGTCGTGGTCGCCGAGGCGGTGCACGTGCGGCGGCAGGCCCGGGTTCTCGAACCGGTCCGGCAGCGCGTGGCGGCCGGCGCGGGTGTCGACCGTGCGGCCGGAAATTTCGTGGCTCACCGCGTGGTCCGGCGAGCCGGAGGCGGGCAGCGAAGCTTCGTTGTCGTCAGTCATCAGGCAGCCTTCTTACCGAGCCAGACGGCGATCAGGATCAACATGCCGATGCCGATGGTCCAGGCGAACAGACCCTCGGGCACCGGACCCAGGTTGCCCAGGCTCCAGCCGCCGGGGCTCGACTCCGTCTTGACGTTCTGCAGGAACGAGATGATGTCCTTCTTGTCCTGCGGTGACAGGTTGGTGTCGTTGAAGACCGGCATCGACTGCGGGCCGGTCAGCATCGCCTCGTAGATGTGCTTGCCCGAGACGTCCATCAGGTTCGGCGCGTACTTGCCGCGGGTCAGCGCACCGCCGGAGCCGGCGAAGTTGTGGCACATCGCGCAGTTGACGCGGAAGAGCTCGCCACCCTTGGCGATGTCGCCGCCGCCGTTGGTGAGGCTGGCGGCGGGAACTGCCGGACCGTCGCCGAGCGATGCGACGTATGCCGCCAGGTCGGACGTCTCCTGCTGGCTGAACTGGGTGCCGTGCCGCTCCGCCTGCACTCCGGGGGCGGCGAGCGGCATACGGCCGGTGCCGACCTGGAAGTCGACGGCCGCAGCGCCCACCCCGACCAGGGAGGGACCACCGTCGCCACCGGCACCGTCCAGGCCGTGGCAGCTGGCGCAGTTGGTCAAGAAGAGCTTGTGTCCGGCGGCAGCGGCCTGCGTGGTGCTGGACGCGGCGTCGGCGTTCTTGGGAGCGAACGCGGAGTAGAGGCCACCGGTGATGATGAGACCGAGAAGCAACACGATCACGATCGCTGCCGGGTGCCGGCGGCGGGCAACGAGTGAACTCACGAAGTCGTCCTGTCGTCGTTGGGGGAATGGGTGGTCGACATCTTCAGGCAGCCGCCCGTCACTGGAGCAGGTAGATCGTGGCGAACAGTGCGATCCAGACGACGTCGACGAAGTGCCAGTAGTAGGACACGACGATCGAGCCGGTCACCTGGTGATGCGTGAATTTCTTCGCGGTGAACGTGCGGCCGATGATCATCAGGAAGGCCATCAGGCCGCCGGTGACGTGCAGCGCGTGGAAGCCGGTGGTCAGGTAGAACATCGAGCCGTAGGCGTCGGAGTTCAGCGAGATGCCCTCACCGAACATGTTGGAGTATTCGAGCACCTGCCCGGAGACGAAGATGGCGCCGAAGAGGAACGCCAGGACGTACCACTCGCGCATGCCCCAGCTGCCCAGCTGCCACAACTTGCCGTCGCGGTGCGGCTTGCCGGCCTCGGCCTTGAAGACGCCGAACTGGCACCAGATCGAGGAGATCACCAGGATCAGGGTGTTGCCGAAGGCGAAGCCGACCTCGAGGTGACTGGTGCGCTCGGTCCACAGCGGCCCGGCCACGGAGCGGATCGTGAAGTACATCGCGAACAGTCCCGCGAAGAACATCAACTCGCTGGCCAGCCACACCATGGTGCCGACTGCCGTCAGATTGGGTCGACTGACAGGTCCATGACCTGCCGGGATCGGGGAATCGCTCGTATGAGCCGTCGTTGCGGTCGCCACGTCCGCCATTATGGCCCCATCGGGGCAGGCATGCGCGAGCGACCCCCTGACGAGTTCCTTTTCGTAGCAGCGTTTCTGCTCGAATCGCGCCATGAGCGGGCAAAAGGTGCCGTCATACGGGCGGTGTCGTGTGGTGGAACGCCCGGCTGCTGTCGTTCGTGCCCGACCGGGCCAGTAGCATCGGGTGCCATGAGCGAGCGCAGCGAGCGACCGACGGTGCAGGCGAATGGCAGTACCCGACGGAGGAGGGAACTGGCATGAGCGCATCCTCCGCAGTGGTCCCGGCAGGCAAGACATCCGGTGGCGTGCACGAGCTGACCGTCCTGCTCTACAGCGACGACATCGCCACCCGAGACGCAGTCCGGCTGGGCGTCGGTCGTCGTCCGGCCAAGGACGTGGAGATCACCAGCTGGCGTGAGTGCGCGACTCCTGCGGCCGTGGTCGACGCCGTCGACAAGGAGCACTACGACCTGCTCATCCTCGACGGTGAGGCGGCCAAGCTCGGCGGCCTGGGGCTGTGTCGGCAGCTGAAGAACGAAATCTTCGAGTGTCCGCCGGTCCTGGTGCTGACCGGCCGTCCGTCCGACGGCTGGCTGGCGGTCTGGTCGCAGTGCGACGCCGCCGTGCCGCACCCGGTCGACCCGCTGACGATCGGATCGGCCATCGCCGACCTGGTGCGTCGCGGGGTCGCTTCCTGATCGACCGCGCCGAGATGGCAGCGGAGTTCAGCTGGCCGGCGCTGCTCAACACCCTGCTGGACGGGCAGGATCTCACCGCCCCGCAGGCGGGGTGGGCGATGGACAAGATCATGTCCGGCGAGGCGACCGGTTCGCAGATCGCCGGTTTCCTGGTGGCGCTGCGGGCCAAGGGCGAGACCGTCGACGAGTTGCGCGGCCTGGCCGACGAGATGATCCGGCACGCGGTGCCGATCACGGTCCCCGGCACGACCCTGGACATCGTCGGCACCGGCGGCGACGGCGCGCACACTGTCAACATCTCGACCATGTCCGCGATCGTCTGCGCCGGTGCCGGCGTGACGTTGGTCAAGCACGGCAACCGTGCCGCGTCCTCGAAATCCGGCGCGGCCGAGGTGCTCGAGGCGCTGGGCATCCGACTGGACCTGACGGCGGCGCAGGTGGCGTCCGTCGCACGAGCGGCCGGGATCACCTTCTGCTTCGCGCAGACCTTCCATCCGTCGTTCCGTTTCACCGCGCCGACCCGCAGCGAGCTCGGCATTCGCACGGCGTTCAACGTGCTCGGCCCGCTCACCAATCCCGCGGCGCCGCAGTTCGCGTCGATCGGTGCGGCCGACCCCCGGATCGTGCCGTTGATGGCCGGCGTGTTCGCCGAACGCGGGCGCAACGCTGCGGTCTCCCGGGGCGACGACGGTCTGGACGAAGTGACGGTGACGACGACGTCGACGGTGCGCTGGGTGGCCGACGGCCGGGTGAGCACTCACACGATCGACCCGCGGGACCACGGCGTGCAACTGGTCGGCATCGAAGCGCTGCGCGGTGGCGACGCCGCGCGCAACGCCGAGGTCGCGCGCGCACTCTTCGCCGGCACGCTCGGCCCGGTGCGCGACGCGGTCCTGCTCAACGCGGGACTGGCGCTCGCCGTCGTCGGCAGCGGGGAGGCCACCGGGCGGTTCGGGCCGTATGACGATCTCGGCGCGGCCCTCGATGCAGGGATCGCGCGGGCGGCCGAGTCGATCGACTCGGGCGCGGCAACCGCCGTGGTGGATCGGTGGGCGGCGGCCACCGAGGCTGCCCGCCGGGCCTAGTCGTCCAGTCCGATGGCGAAGGCCGCGCCGAGGTCGCTGTTGGAGTAGGTGCGGAACGCGATGTGCGTCTGTGAGTCCCGCACCCCCTCGACCTTGTTGAGCCGGTCGGCGATGACGTCGGCGAAATCCTCGTGCCGGGCGACCTTCGCGACCGCGATCAGGTCCACGTCGCCGGTCACGCTGTAGACCTCGGCGATGCCGTCGATCTCGGAGATCTCCTGCGCCACTTCGGGGATGCGGTGGACGTCGGCCTTGATCATCACGATCGCAGAAATCATGCCCTCAGCTTAATGTCACGGGCACATCTCACGCGGTCGCACGCTGTGGCCGGGTCCGTCGGCGCAACGCGGTGGAGTCCTCGAAACCGAGGGCGTCGGCCTGGTCGATCGTCACGTCCAGCGACGCCTCGGCCCGCGCCGCGCCGCCCACCGGGCACACCCACGTGCCGTCGATGTCGACGATCCGGACGCCGGGCTGTTCCAGCCACCGCAGGATCTTCTCGGTCTCCTCGTGCGTCGCGGCCGGAACCGGTGCATCAGGCCGCCGGACGTGCTCGGCGCTCTCGCGCAGTGCCGCGATGTAGCTGCGCGGGTCGGTGCGCGGTGGGCACACCGTGGCGCCGGCGAAGCGGCCGTAACGCACGCAGGTGAACTCCCACCCGCCGACCGGCGTCGGCGCGGCGGCGATCAGCTCCGCGCTGGTGGCCAACGGCGTCATACGTTGGGCACGGGCGGCGGCGCGGACCAACGCGAGCATCCGGTCACGGACCACTGCAGCGTCTTCGAATCGCTGGTCCGCGGCGAGCGTGCGCAACCGATCATCGAGAGCATCGAGCACGTGGTGGCCGTCACCGTCGAGTGCCCTGGCGACGCGCAGCGCGATCTGCGCGTATTCGTCGGGGGACTGCCGGCCGTCGCAGGGGGCGCCGCATCGCCCCATCTCGGCCAGTGCGCATGCCGATCCGGTGCCTCTGCGGGACAACCGGCTGGTGCACTGACGCAGCGGCACGACCTCGTGCACCGCGGCCACCGCCTGCTCGGCGGCGGCCCGCGAGGTGAACGGGCCGGCGTAGGTGCCGCCGTCGTCGCGCACCGCGCGCACGATCGAGAGCCGGGGGAAGAGTTCAGGGGTCAGCTTCAGCCACATCGCCCGCTCGGGATGACGGGAGCGACGGTTGTACCGAGGCTTGTGCTCGGCGATCAGGCGCAGCTCGCGAACCTGCGCCTCCAGGGTGGTGTGGCACACGATGGGTGTCACCGAGGTGGCCAGCCGCACCATCTCTGCCATCCGGCTACGGTGCTCACTGGCGGTGAAGTAGGTGCGGACCCGGCGCTTGATGTCGATCGAGGTGCCGATGTAGAGCGGCTGGCCGCGCTCGTCCTTGAAGACGTAGACCCCCGGCGCCGAAGGCAGGGCGTCCGCCAGAAAGCGCTTGCGGCGCTGGTCGGGCGTCACCCGTGAGGTGTAGGACCGCAACTCCTCCAGCGTGTGCACGCCGAGATTGCCCACCCGTTCGATGAGCCCGTGCAGCACGTCGACGGTCGCCTGCGCGTCGTGCAACGCCCGGTGGTCGGGGGTGACCCGGGTGCTGAAGACCCGAGCGAGCGAGGACAGCTTGTGGTTGGGTGCTTCGTCGCGGGTCACCAACTGCCGGGCCAGGTGCACGGTGTCGAGCACGGTGTTGCCCGGCCAGGGCAGGCCCAGGCGTTCGCAGTTGACCTTCAGGAAGGTGATGTCGAACCGGGCGTTGTGCGCCACGAGCACCGCATCGCCGATGAATTCGAGGAAGGCCGGTAGCGCGGAGCCGATGTGCGGAGCCGAGGCCACCATGGGGTCGGTGATGCCGGTCAGCACCGAGATGAAGGCGGGGATGGGCTCGCCCGGGTTGACGAGGGTCTGGAACTCGCCGAGCTGCTGCCCGCCGCGCACCTTGACGGCGCCGATCTCGGTGATCTGGCACTCGGTGGCGCTGCCGCCAGTGGTCTCCAGGTCCAGCACGACGAACGTGACGTCGGCAAGCGATGTGCCGAGGTCGTCGAAGGTCGACTGGATCGGGGCCGGCGAGGTCATACGGACGAAGGTATGGCGCAGGTGTGACAGACGTGGTCCGGCGCGCCGCCGTCAACCCGTCAGCAGCAGCGCGACGGTCAGCATGGTGACGCCGACCAGTAGATCCAGCACCCGCCACGTCTGCGGTCGCCGCATCCAGCGTGCAGCGAACCGAGCGCCGTACCCGATGGTGGTGAACCACGCGACGCTGCCGAGGCAGGCACCCACGGCGAACCACCAGCGGCCGGCCGACCCCTGCTGGTTCGCGATGTTGCCGAGCATCAGCACCGTGTCCAGGTAGACGTGCGGGTTGAGGAAAGTGATCGTGAGGGCTACGGCTGCGACGGACCGCCGGGCCACCGGTGTGCCGTTCTCCAGCGCGGACGGGTGGCGAGCGGCGAGCAGGGAGCGGATCCCGAACCACACCAGGTATGCCGCGCCGAGCCACCGGCACACGGTCAGCACGGTCGGGTGACTCTGCACGACGACCCCGACCCCGGCGACCCCGGCGTTGATCAGCAGGACGTCGCCCGCGATGCAGATCAGGATCACGGTGCCGATGTGTTCCCGGGCCAGACCCTGGCGCAACACGAAGGCGTTCTGTGCGCCGATCGCGACGATGAGGGACAGGCCGGTGAACAGCCCGGTGGCGAAGGCACTCAACATGACGCGGTCACTCTAGGCAGCCCCCGATATTCAGACCAGCGAATGTTTCTCACCGACCATTAGTATCGCTTCATGCAGGACGATCAGCTGCACACGTTGGTGGCGGTGGCCGACGAGGGGACGTTCGAGGCCGCCGCGCGCCGGCTGCGGATCACACCATCGGCCGTCAGCCAGCGGATCCGTGCGCTCGAGGTCGCGGTGGGCGCCGTGGTGGTGCAACGCAGTTCGCCGGTGCGGCCGACTGCGGCCGGTGAGGTTCTGCTGCGGCTGGGCCGTCAGCGGGCGGCGCTGGAGAGCGAGGCGCTCGCGGAGCTGGGCCTGGCCGGCGACGGTGGCGAACCGCTGGCCGTCGCGGTCAACGCCGATTCGTTGGCGACCTGGTTCGCAGTGGTGCTCGAGACGGTGGCTCGTTGGCCGGACGTCGCGCTGCGCCTGCGTGTGGAGGATCAGGCGCACAGTGCGGCGTTGTTGCGTTCCGGCGCCGTGGTGGCCGCCATCACCTCCGATCCTGTTGCGGTCCAGGGATGTTCGGTCAGCCGGCTGGGCTTCATGCGATACCTGCCGTTGTGCACGCCCGAGCTGCGCGAGCGGCATCGGCGCGGGCGCACGGTGGACCTGGCCGCGATGCCGCGGGTCCGTTTCAACGACCGGGACGACTTGCAGGAGACGTTGTTGCGGTCGTATGACGTGCGCCCGACCGGCGCCTTGCACGAGGTCCCGTCCTCGGAGTCGTTCGTGGCCGCGGTGGCGGCGGGCCTCGGCTGGGGCATGGTGCCGGTCGCCCAGGCCGCCGGGCACGTCGACGACGGACGGCTGGTGCCGGTGGTCCGCGGCCATCGCGCGGACGTGCCGTTGTACTGGCAGTCCTGGCGGCTGCCGACCGAGCGGCTCGGCCGGCTCACCACACTGGTCGGGGAAGCGGCACGGAGGGGGTTGTCATAGGTCGGTCCTAGCGTCGAGGTCAACGGTTGATCCATCGGCCACGAGCGAAGAGGTGAAGACATGCGGATCGATTGCGAGACCTGCCCGGTGCGTGAGCGGCACTGCGCGGAGTGCATGGTGACCGCGCTGCTGCAGCTCGCACCGCTGGAGCAACGCCTGGACAGTGACGAGCGACGAGCGGTCGACACCCTGGCGTCGGCCGGGCTGATCACGGCACACGAAGCGATGACCGCCACTGCGCGGATCGAACCCTGGAGGCCACTACGGTCGACCGGGTGACGACGGCGGGCCGGCGGGCGATCTCGCGGCGCACGGTATGTGCGGCCGCGTCGGCGTTGGTCGGCGCGCTCGTGACCGGCTGTGGCTCGACGGCATCACCCGGGTCAGCCGGGTCAGCCCGGTCGGCCGGGTCGGCCGGTCGTGCCGCCGCCGCGACCCGCACGGTCCGTGCCGGACGCCTCGTGGTGACCGGCGATGTGCCGACACCGCGGCTGCAGTCCGTCGCCCGTGACGCGACCACGGCGGTCGATCGGGTGCGGAAAGTCTGGGGCGCGGGCGCGCTGCCGGGCCCGCTGCTGGTGGAGGTGCCCGCCGACGACTCGGGTTTCCGGACGCGGGGCGGCTCCGCCCAGTCGGGCGCGCAGATCGCGGCGACGACGACGCCGGACAGCCGTGTCGTCCTCGCGCCGGCGCTGTTCAACCGGGTGACCGAGCAGGGCCGGATCGTGGTGCTGACCCACGAGTTCACCCACGTCACCCTGCACCAGGAGAATCGTCCGGGACTGGCCCGCTGGATCGTGGAGGGGGCGGCCGAGTTCACCGCCTACCACGACACCGGGCTGTCGGTGTCCCGGCTGACGCCCCAGCTGACGAAGGCGGTGCGGGCGGGGCGGGTCCCCGTCGGGCCGCCATCGGAGGCCGACTTCGACGCCGCACCGCAGGCGGCATACCAGCAGGCCTACGCCTGGTGTGCCTTCCTGGTGGACCGTTTCGGACTGCCCCGGTTCACCACCTTCGTGCGGTCGGCGCACACCGGCGGCCGGCAGGAGTTCGTGGCGGCCTTCGGGGTGAGCGTCGGCTCGCTGCGGTCTCCGTTCCAGACCTTCCTGCGTGCCGGCAGGTAGGCTCCCCGGCATGGCTGACAGCACCAGGTCCTCCGTGACGATCCAGGCCGCGCCCGCGGAGGTGCTCGACGTGATCGCCGACTTCGACAGCTACCCCGAATGGACCGGCCAGATCAAACAGGCCGAGGTGCTCCGCGAGGACGAGCAGGGGTGGCCGGAGCAGGTGCAGTTGACCCTCGATGCCGGGGTCATCAAGGACACCTACGTGCTGGCCTACACCTGGGATGTCGCAGAGGACGGCACCGGCGTCGTCTCCTGGCAGCTGGTCAAGTCGAGCATCCTGAAGTCGCTGGACGGCGTCTACCGGCTGACCGGGGCGGGCGACACGACGGACGTCACCTACGAACTCACCGTCGACCTGAGCATCCCGGTCATCGGGATGATCCGCCGCAAGGCGGAGAAGACCATCATCGACACCGCCTTGAAGGGCTTGAAGAAGCGCGTCGAAGGCTGATGGCCCCACGCGTTCTGCTGGTCGCGGGACCGGGCGGAGCAGGCGCGTCGACCGTGGCGGCCGCGTTGGCCGACCGGCTCGCCGCCGACGGCCGCGCGGTCACCGTGCTGGACGACGATCCGTACGACGGTGCCGGCGCGCGGTGCCGGCAGGCATCGGTGGTGCGGGGGCCGGAGCACCAGGAAGCCGACCGGCACGCCCTATCGGCCGTGTGGGACTCCCTCGGCGCCGCCGCGGAACTCCTCGATCCGTTGCGCCAGACCCTCACCGCGTCGACCCTGCAGTTGCTGTGGTCCCTGCCGCTGGACCACGGCGCCGACCACACGGTCATCGTCGACAGCGGCACGCGTGGCCCGGAACTCGCGCGGCTGGCCCGAACGCTTCCGGGCACCCTGTTGCGCATGTCCCGGCTCGTGCCGGCGTGGCTGCGCGGCGGCCGGCCGGTGCTGTCCGCGATCGGGGTGGCCAGACCGCATGCCGTGCTGCTCACCCACCTGCAGGAGGCGGCCCGACGGTCGCGCGCCCTACGCCACGCGGTCTGCGGCGCGTCCGGCGGTGCGCTGCTGGTCGCGGGGGAAGCCGCCAAGACGGCGCGGCTCGGAGTCGGTATCGCGCTCAGCGGCGTGCACCTGCGTGGGGTGGTCGGCCTCGGCGACGACGTCGACGACGCACTGCTGCCCGGCGTGCCGCGCCTGCGCGCCGACGCGTCGCCGCCCACGCTGTGGACCGACACCGGCCTCCCGGTGCGCATCGAGCCCGAACACTCGACCGAGGGATACCAACTGCGAATGCTGTTGCCGTTGCATGATTTTCGACAACTCAGGCTGCGGTGGGCCGGCCACAGCCTGACTCTGTCCGCGTGCGGGCACCGGTCGGTCCTCGAGCTGCCGTCCGCGTTGCAGCGGTGCCACCCGTCGAGCGCCCGACTGCGGGACGGCATGCTGGACGTCGCATTCAGTCCGATCCGAGCAGGAGCCTGACGTGACACCCGACGAACCCGCTGACACCTCCGGCGCCCGCAATGGGCAACCGGGGCCGGCATCGGTCGCGGACGAGGCGATGCGGCTCGCCGAAGCGTTCGCGACCTGGGCGCAGAACACCCATCGGGCCACCGATGCGAGGGCGTCGTACGACGCGACGGCCGCGGACCGAGATCCCGGCGACGCTGCTGGGCAGGCGTCGAGCGCCGCCTCCGCCAGCGCCGACCACCACACCGCCGCACCCGGCTGTGACTGTGCGCACGCCCCGGCCGTCGAGGCGGTGTGCCGGATGTGCCCGGTGTGCCGACTCGCCGGACTGGTGCAGGCCGTCCAACCGGACCTGCTGGACCGGGTGGCCGACCTGCTCGGGATGGTCGCGGGTGGCTTGCGCACCGCCGCCCGGGAGGGCCGCGCCACCGACACCACCGGACCCGCGGCTGGTGATCGTGACGAAGGGATGGACGTGCCGGTGACCGGGGGAGAGGACGACTGAGGTGCGGGCGAGGTACGCGGACACAGGGGTGAAGGAGTGGGCACAGTGACCGAAGCGCAGCCGTCGCTGGCGATCGGCATCGACATCGGCGGGACCAAGGTCGCCGGCGGCCTGGTGGATTCGTCCGGCACGGTCGTCGACCAGGTGCGTCGCAACACGCCGCACCGCACGACCGAGCCGAAGGTCGTGGAGGACCTGATCGTCGAAGTGGTGCACGATCTGCAGGCTCGTGCCACCGCGGACGTCGTCGCCATCGGCATCGGCGCCGCGGGCTTCGTGGCGGCGGACCGCGCGACGGTGGTCTTCGCGCCGCACCTGTCCTGGCGGCACGAACCGCTACGAGCGGCGTTGCTGCAGCGCCTGGACATGCCCGTCTTCGTCGACAACGACGCCAACGCGGCCTGCTGGGCGGAATACCGCTTCGGCAACGTGCAAGGGGAGTCGCACGTCGTGATGGTCAATCTCGGCACCGGCATCGGTGGCGCGATCGTCGTGGACGGCCGCATCCAGCGCGGCCGGTTCGGCATCGCCGGCGAGTTCGGCCACATGCAGGTGATGCCGGGCGGGCACCGCTGCGAGTGCGGCAACCGCGGATGCTGGGAGCAGTACGCGAGCGGCAACGCGCTGGTGCGCGAAGCACGATCACTGGTCCTGGCCGGTTCGCCACTGGCCCACGACCTGGCCGCGAGCGTGGCCGGCGACCCGCGAGAGCTCACCGGTCCGATGATCACCGAAGCCGCCCGTGCGGGGGATCCGACGGCCGCCGAACTGCTGGCCGAGATCGGCAGCTGGCTGGGCACCGGCCTGGCCAATCTCGCCAACGCCTTCGACCCCGGCGCATTCGTCATCGGGGGCGGCGTCAGTGCCGCCGGCAGCATGCTGCTGGACCCGGCCCGTGACTCCTTCCGCCGGCATCTCGCCGGGCGCGGTTACCGGCCCGAGGCCCGCATCGTCCAGGCAGCGCTCGGCAACGAGTCGGGCTTCGTCGGGGCAGCCGATCTGGCGCGCACCGCGGTGGCCGAAGCCGCGGCGGGAACGGAGTCACGATGAGCACCGCCGCGCCGGACACCCACCGGATCCGGGTGGCGTCGTACAACGTGCGTGCGCTCAAGCAGGACCGGTCCGCGCTCGTCGAGATCATCCGCACCATCGCGCCGGATGTGCTGCTGTTGCAGGAGGTTCCGCGCCACCCGGTGTCGGGCCACCGGATCGCCGGCTTCGCCGACGAGGTGGGCCTGACGTGGTTCGGCGGCCGCCGCTACCGGATGAGCACGACGCTGATGACCAGCCTGCGGCTGGACGTGCTCGACGCCTGCCACGGAAGCCTGCCGGTGCGCCGGTTCGATGAACCGCGTGGCTTCGGTATGGCGACCGTGCGCCTGCCGGGACACCGCCCGCTCGTGGCGGCCAGCCTGCACCTGTCGTTGCGTGCCGCTGACCGCGCGCCGGAGATCCGCGAGCTGCTCGCCGCGGCCGGCCGCAGTCGACTCCCGATGGTGCTCGGCGGCGACCTCAACGAGGAGCCCGGCGGGCACACCTGGCGACACCTGGCCGGCCAGTTGCGGGAGATCTCCGCGGACCGACCGACCTACTCCGCGCAGCACCCGCATCAGCGGATCGACGCCGTCTTCGCCTCCGCCGGCCTGCCCGGCAGCTCACCCGCGGTGGCGCTACCGGCGGACCGGCTCGCGGCTGCCACCGATCACCTGCCGGTCGTGGTCGACGTGGATCTCAGCGCGCTGGCGGACCTATAGGACGGCGCCGTCGTCGTCGTCGAGATCGTCGCGGTTCTTCGGCGAGCGCATGATCAGCTGGACCACGCCGGCGACGAACACCGCGCAGGCCAGCACCCACCACAACGACTGTGCGTATCGGTCGAAGAAGACGTGGTAGAGCAGCCAGACCGGCCCGCCGATCAGGCAGCCGGCCATCGCCCAGAAGCCCAGGTCGTCACCGCTGGGCAGCGGCTGGGGCGGCGCCGGCACGAACGTGTCGGCCTCGTCGTCGTCCAGGAAGGACTCGGCACCGCTGGGCGGCATACGCCACTGAGCCGGCATGCCGGCCAACGGCGATGGCGGCGGTGCTGGTGCCGACGGCGGCTGCTCCGGCTCGGGCTGCTCGTCCGCCGCGGACTTGCCGGCCGCGCGGGGGCGCTCGAGGGGCGCCGGTGTGTCGGCGACGGTGAACGACGGGTCGAGATGCTCGATGATCTCGGCGAACCGGCGGTCGATGTCGGTCTGCTCGTCGGGCTCCTCGCGGCCCTCGAGGCTCATGACGACTTCACTCTCGTGCGCACTCTCATGACGACCGCCCAGTCACCCGCTGGATGAACTGCATGGTTTCATCCTCGATGAGCTCGGCATCGTTGTCGAGGGTGGCGACGTGGTAGCTGTCGGTCAGCAAGATCTCGGTCTTGTCGGTGCTGGACACTCGCGCCAGCAGCAGCGTCGAACACTCCGGTGGCACCACGTGGTCCTGCGGGGAATGCAGCAGCAGGAGCGGCTGGGTCACCTGCGGCAGATCCCGGGTCACCTGCGCCCACAGCTGCCGCTGCGACTGCAGGGCCTTCAGCGGGGTGCGGTCGTAGGCGAGCTCCCGCACCCCGGGCTTCTTGATGTCGCCCGCGATGGCTGCGATCGACGGCACGACGTGCTGCAGCAACGGCAGGGCGCGCAGCCGCAGGTCGCTCATCGTGTATGCCGGATTGATCAGCACCAGTCCGTGGATCCCGTGCGGATGCGACTGCGCCGCGAGCGTCGCCAGGGTGCCGCCCATCGACAGGCCGACGGCGACGATCCGGTCACACCGCCGGCGCAACTCGTCATACGCGGCATCGACCTCCGACCACCAGTCGGTCCACGCGGTGGTGTTGAGGTCCTGCCACGTGGTGCCGTGCCCGGGCAGCCGGGGGAGGCGCACGGTGTAGCCGGCGTCGGCGCAGCGCCGCGCGATCGGCAGCATGCTCTGCGGTGACCCGGTGAAGCCGTGGCACACCAGGACACCCGTGGCGGAGCCGTCATGGGCAAAGGGCTCGGCGCCGGGCAGCACGTCCATGGTCGTTCCTCCGTCGAGGGTGGTGCGGGGCTGTGCAGGACATCCTTTCACCTCGCCGGGCGGGCGGTCGCGCCTGTCGTATCCTGCACGCGGACCAGTGAGGTTGTTCAGCTCGAGTGCCAGCGGTCCGGCGGACCATCGGTGCGAAGGAGACGCGGTGTTCTATTGGTTGCTCAAGTGGGTGCTGCTGGGCCCGCTGCTCAAGGGCATCTTCCGGCCTACGGTCGAGGGTGCCCAGCACGTCCCGGAGCGCGGCCCGGTCATCCTGGCCAGCAACCACCTGTCGATCGCCGACTGGCTCTTCATGCCGCTGGTGATCCCTCGCCGCGTCACCTTCGTGGCCAAGGCCGAGTACTTCAACACCCCCGGACTCAAGGGCCGGCTGCAGAAGGCCTTCTTCTCCGGTGCCGGTCAGGTGCCGATCGATCGCAGCAGCGGCAGCGCGGCCGCCGGCGCCCTGGCGACAGGGCTGCGCATCCTGCGCGAGGGAGAGGTCTTCGGCATCTACCCGGAGGGCACCCGCTCGCCGGACGGCCGGCTGTTCAAGGGCAAGACCGGCATCGCCCGGATCGCGCTGGAGTCCGGCGCCCCGGTGGTCCCCGTGGGCGTCATCGGCACCGACGTGATCGCACCGCAGGGCAAGCTGTTCGGCCGGATCGTGCGGCCGCACGTGCGCTTCGGGAAGCCGATCGACTTCTCCCGCTACGAAGGCATGCAGGACGACCGCTTCGTGCTGCGTTCGATCACCGACGAGGTGATGTACGAGATCATGCTCCTGACCGGGCAGGAGTATGTCGACGTGTATGCCGCCTCGCTGAAGAAGGGCGGTCTGACGCAGAAGGCCAAGGAACTCGGCGGCGGCGCCGCCGCGCTGGCCACCCAGGCCAAGGACCGTCTGCAGCACCACCGGGACGAGAAGGAGACCGAGCCGGACGAGAAGTCCCAGTAGGCAATACCGCGCGCGGCATACCTACGGGGCGCCCGTACCCTTGGCTCGTGAGCACGACGACCCCTGACACGACTGCCGGCACCTCGTCCGCACCCCGCCTGCTGACCGAGCAGATCGAGTGGCCTACGCTGCCGGCTCTGCAGCAGCCGCGGTGGCCGGACGGGGACGAGGTCCACCGGGTGCGTGCCGAGCTGGCGGCCGCACCGCCGCTGGTCTTCGCCGGCGAGTGCGACGTGCTGCGTTCGCGGTTGGCCGCCGCGGCCGTCGGCGACGCGTTCGTGCTGCAGGGCGGCGACTGTGCCGAACGCTTCTCCGAGGCGACCGCCGACAACATCCGTGACCGGGTCAAGACGATCCTGCAGATGGCTGCTGTGCTGACGTATGGCGCGAGCACGCCGGTGGTCAAGATCGGCCGGCTGGCCGGGCAGTACGCCAAGCCGCGCAGCAAGGACACCGAGACCCGCGGTGACGTGACGCTGCCGGCGTTCCGCGGCGACATCATCAACGACTTCGAGTTCGATGCGGCCGCCCGCACCCCCGACCCGCAGCGGCTGTTGCGCGCCTACCACACGGCGTCCTCGACGCTGAACCTCGTGCGCGCGTTCACCACCGGCGGATTCGCCGACCTGCGGCAGGTGCACGAGTGGAACCGCGGCTTCATCGCCAATGCCGCCTACTCCCGCTACGAGTCGATCGCCCGGGAGATCGACCGCGCGATGAAGTTCATGCTCGCGTGCGGTGTGGACTTCGACTCCACCCCGCTGTCGGGCGTGGAGTTCTTCGCCAGCCACGAGGCGCTGCTGCTGGACTACGAGCAGCCGCTGACCCGCATCGACTCGCGCACCGGCAACCCCTACGCCGTGTCCGGGCACTTCGTGTGGGTCGGCGAGCGGACCCGCCAGCTGGACCACGCGCACGTCGACTTCGCGGCCCGGATCCACAACCCGATCGGCGTCAAACTGGGCCCGACCGCCGACCCGGACGAGATCGCCCGGCTCATCGACCGGCTCGACCCGCACCGGCAGCCCGGACGGTTGACCTTCATCACCCGGATGGGCGCCGGCAATGTGCGCGACAAGCTGCCGGCGATCGTCCGGCGGGTGACCGAGACCGGCGCCCAGGTCGTCTGGATCTGCGACCCGATGCACGGCAACACCTTCGAGTCGTCGACCGGCTACAAGACCCGCGAGTTCGACGACATCATCGACGAGGTGCGTGGCTTCTTCGAGGTGCACCGCGGACTGGGCACGGTGCCCGGCGGCCTGCACGTCGAGCTCACCGGCAACGACGTGACCGAGTGCCTCGGCGGCAGCGAGAAGATCCTCGACGCCGACCTGGAGAAGCGCTACGAAACGGCCTGCGACCCACGGCTCAACCACCAGCAGAGCCTGGAGCTGGCGTTCCTCGTGGCGGAGATGCTCTCCCAGCGCTGAGCCCGGCGGATCGTCAGCTCCGCAGCCGTCATTCGGCCTGTGCGCCGACGGTGTCGAGGGCGCGGACCTGCAGGTCGGCTGCGGCCGCGAAGGCGGCCATGGATTCGTCCAGCAAGCAGGCGTCGCGCAGCAGTAGCTGTTCGGTGGTGATCCGCTCGGCATCGCGTCGACCGGCCGCGACGGCGTCGAAGAGCGCCGCCGACCTGGTGTAGACGTGATCACCGGCGCGATGGTCCTCGGTGAGCGCCTCCGTGATGGCCTGCAGCGACGCGTGCAGCTGCCGGCGCGCTCCGTCCAACGCGTCGGCGTCAGGTCGCAGGCGGTCCCCGGCACCGTCCGCGGAGCGCAGCTGCTCGCTCTCGCGCAGCATCATGCGAGCGCGGTGGACGGAGGCGTCGGCCGCCGCCCGCAGGCCGCGGTGTATGTCGCTGCCGGGTCCCGGCAAGCCGCGCACCGGACGGAGCGCGGCCACCAGGGTCTGGTGGGTGGCGTCGAGATTCCTTGCGGCAGCGTGAAGTTCGCCCTCCGGCTGCGCGTCCTGGTCGGCTGTGGTCAGTCGGCGCAGGGTGCCGTCGGCCAGCGTCTGGACCGCTTGGGCGTGGTCGCGTGCCGCCACCCGGACGACCTGCCAGGAGCGCAGCGGGAAGACGACGAGGACGGTCACGATCGCGACGGCGGCACCGATCGCGGTCTCCTCCAGGCGCAGGCGGAGCAGTGAATCGGAGTATTCGCCGAGCTGGACGTACAGCTGCGACACCATCACGGTGATGCCGACGACCACGAACGCGTAGCTGATCCGCAGCAGGTAGATGCCGAGTCCGATGGCGACCAGCACGGTGAGCACCGCCAGGTCGGTGTGGTGGCCGATCGCGTGCGCCAGCAACGAGCCGATGAGCACCCCGATCAGTGTGCCCGCCACGCGCAGCAGCCCTTTGCGGACCTGTTCGAGTGCGTTGTTCGCGCCCATGAACGTGACGAACGCGGCGATCACCGCCCAGTAGAAACGCCGCTCGGACAGCAGGCTGCCCAGGAGTATGGCGCCACTGACCGCGACGCCGATCTGCAACGCGATGCGCACGTTCGGCGCCATACGGACCCGGTCCAGCAGTCGGGGGCCGCGCTCGGTCGACGCACTGGCGCTGACCATCGACGAGCCGGGCAACCAGCCGCCGATGAGCTGGACCGGCGAGGTGAACGCCTCCGGCTCCCCGCAGTCGCGGTCGCGGTCCTCGGCGCGGTCGCCGGGACGGCGCCGCAACGGGTCGGCAGCAACCTGCGACCAGTCCTGAACGCTCGTGGCGAACCGGTGCAGGATGATCCGGCGGTGACGCTCATCGGATCCCTCGATCGCCACGAGTCGGGGCGTGCTCGCATCGCGCACCCGGTCGAACAAGCGGGTGGCGGCGTCGTGGGCTCCGGCGGCATCGTGCCGGCCGACAGCGGTGAGCGCCTGCCGGACGAGCGTCGCGTCCTGCGGCTGCAGTGCCAGCCGCCCCAGCGTGGCGGCGAACCTGGCCATGTTGCTGAGCGCCTGCTCGGCGTCGAACACGACCCGATGCAGTAGGCGGGCGGTCGCGCCGTCGGGCACGGCACCCGGCACACCGAGGGCCGCGTCGAGCATGAGGGCGGTCTCGTTGAGGCGGACGGTGCGTCGTTGCAGGCGGGCATGGGCACGCCGATCGCCCGGGTCGTCCAGGACGTCGACTGCGGTGTCGACCAGCGCACGGGCTCGGCTGCCGAAGCTGCGCCGGATGCGCCGCAGGGTGCGCCTTCGACTGGGGTGGAAGAGCAGCAGCTGGGCCAGGGCGGCGACCGCGGCGCCCACGCACACCTCGGGCGCCAGCCACGCCAGCGTGGCGAACCCGACCTGGCTGCCCAGGAAGAAGCCCATGAAGTCGCCCATGAACAGCAACTGGCCGCCGAAGAAGCCCCATGGGCCGAAACGGCGCAGGTAGGCGCCGCCGGCCAGGATCGCGGTCAGCAGGGTGAGCGCGACGGCCCGGTGCGCGCCGGTGGCCAGCCCGACGGCGAGCCCGGCGATCATCGGCAGGGGCATCAGCAGGATGGTCAGGTAGAGCCGGCCGACCGAGGGCAGCATCGGCGCCGCGAAGGTGGCCATCATGCAGACCATGGCGCCGACCATCATGCTCATCACCAGCATGGCGTGGTTGCCCGCGGACACCTGCGCGGCGGCGGCGGCCGGGAGGCCGCTCGACGGGTGCTGGCGGGCGCCGGTGAGGTGGACGAAGAGCCGCTCGGCGAGCAGGGCGGCGCCGATGCTGACGACGACCTGCAGCGCCATCCGCAGCCGGTTGAGTCCGGGGTCGGACGCGAGGAACCGGTCGAACCACTCCGTACGCGGGCGGCGCGCAGGGCCGTCCGGGGACGGTTGCGGCTGCCGGCGACGACGTCGCGACGGTGCGAGCTGGCCGAAGACCGCCCCCGTCACGGCTGCACGGAGGACGGTTCGGAAGTCACTTAGGCATCCTATCGGATGCATCCTCCGGTTAGCGGGCCGGTGTCAGACCACGTCGATCGTGATGGTGCTGCCCTTGGCTGCCTGCGTGTCCGCCTTGACCGACTGGCCCTGCACCTGGAAGAGCACCGGCACCAGCAACGGGTAGTGCGTCTTCACCGTGAAGCCGAGTCCTTCCAGCTTGTCCTTGGCCGCCCCCGAACTCATCCCGATCACCTTCGGCACGGTGACCATCACCGGCCCCTGGGAGACGACCAGCTGGATCGAGTCACCCCGGTGGCCGGTGCCGCCGCCGGCAGGAGTCTGGCTGATCACGTCGCCCTTGGCCACCGTGTCACTGTGCTGCTCCGGGCCGAAGGTGACCGTGAAACCCGCGTCGCAGAGGGTCTGCTGCGCGTCCGCCTTCGACTGCCCCGTGACATCGGCGATGTCGATCGGCTGCCTGCCCTTGCTGATCACCAGATCCACCTGGGTGCCGCGCTTCTGCGCGCTGCCGCCCTCCGGGTCGGCACGCACCACCTTGCCGGTGGCGATCTTCTCGTCATACGCCTGGGTGACGGTGCCGACGGCGAGATGGGCCTTGCCGATGGCAGCGCGCGCCGCCGCCTCGGACCGCCCGACGACCGACGGGACGGTATAGCGCTCAGGTCCCTTGGAGACGGTGAGCGTCACCGTGGAGTTCTTGCGCGCGTCCGCCCCCGCGCCCGGATCCGCCGACACGACCACCCCGCGGGCGACCTTCTCGGAGAAGGCCTGCTGCACCCGCGCGTGCAGCCCGGCGTCCTGTATGGCGCTCACGGCGCGCCCCTGTTGCTGACCTGCGACGGTGGGGACCGCCACCGTGCCGAACGGGCCGGCGGTGAACGCCCACCCGCCGAGGCCGCCCGCGACCAGCAGCACGAGGGCCAGGATCCCGGCCACCCACGGCCAGCGGCGCCGGCCGGTGTGCTCGGGCGGCGGCGGTCCGGTGCGGTCGATCTGCCGGGTGGAGTGCGCCGACAGCGGGCCGGTGTCGTGCTCGCCGGCGGCGCCGGCCGCGACGCGCGGCGTCTCGTCGAGGACCGAGGAGCCCAGCCGGTCCCGGGTGCGGTGCAGTTCGTGCAACATCGCACCGGCGTCGGCCGGCCGGTCGTCGGGGTTCTTGGCGGTCGATCGCAGCACGAGTTCGTCGACCTCGACCGGGACGGTGGGCACGGCGTCCGACGGTCGCGGCATGGTGCCGTGCACGTGCTGGTAGGCGACGTTGATCGGTGAGTCACCGGGGAAGGCCTTCTCTCCGGTCAGCATCTCGAAGAGCAGCAACCCGGCGGAATAGACGTCACTGCGTGCGTCGGCGCGACCGGTCTCGACCTGTTCGGGGGACAGGTAGGCGGCAGTGCCCAGCAGTACGTCGCTGTCGCCGGTGAGGGTGTCCGTCGTGACGGCCCGGGCCAGCCCGAAATCGGCGACCTTCACGCCGTGTGCGCCGATGAGGACGTTCTCCGGCTTGACGTCGCGGTGTACCAGCCCGGCCAGGTGCGCCGCATCCAGTGCCCGCAGGATTCCTTCGGCGTATTCCAGCGCCTCGCGGACCGGCAGCGGCGCGTCGCGACGGATCACCTGGCGCAGCGTCTGGCCGCGGACCAGTTCCATCGCCAGGAAGACGAACTCCTCGTCGGATCCCTGGTCGGTCACCGCGACGACGTTGGGATGTGCCAGCCGGGCGGCCGAACGCGCTTCGCGGCGGAAGCGGGCGACGAAGTCGGCGTCCCTGGCCAGATCGGGCCGCATGATCTTCAGCGCGACCTCGCGGTCGAGGCGCTCGTCGAGGGCGACGTAGACCGAACCCATGCCACCGTCGGCGAGGTGCTCGCGCAGCACGTAGCGCTTGTCGATGGTGCGACCGACAAGTGAGGGTGCGGATACTGACACGCTCAAAGTCTACGAACCTCGGGCTCCGGCGCCGGTCAGGTGACCGGGCGCGCCCTGGGCGGCTCCGCTCAGAGGCGGTCCATCAGGGCCCGGACGTTCCGGACGTAGTGCTTGGTCTCCGGGTAGGGACCGTGCTGCTGCACCCCGGCCAGCCCCTGGTAGTAGCCGCCGATCGCCTGGTCGAGGTCCTTGGCGTTGCCGGTCAGGTAGCGCAGGATCACCACGCCGGCGGTGATGTTGTCGTGTGCGTCCAGCAGGTCCAGCTCGTGCCCGACCATGCTCGACGCCCATTCGCCGGACTGGGGCAGCACTTGCATGACGCCGACCGCGTTGGCCGGCGAGACGACCCGCTGGTTCCAGCCGGACTCCTGCCAGCTGATGCCGAGCGCGAGGTGTGGGTTGACGCCGTACCGGCGAGCGGTGCGCTCGATCAGTGCCTTGGTCTGCGTGCGGCTGGGGATCGACCGTTTCGCCAGTGCGGCGCGGGTCGCTGCGGCGCGTCGGGCAGCCCGTTCGGCGGCCCGGCTGACCGTCCGGTGCTGGGTGGCGCGGTGCGACTTCTTCGGCGTGGTCTTCCGCGAAGTGGTCTTGTGCGAAGTGGTCTTGTGCGAGGTGCTCTTGTGCGAAGTGGGCTTGTGCGAGGTCCTGGTGGCCGCGACGCGGTGGGGGATGCGCAGCACCGACCCGCTGAGCACGCGGTCGGGGTTGCTGATGCCGTTGGCCTTGATCAGCGCGGTGAGCGACACCCGGTGGCGCAGCGCGATCGTCGTCAGGTTGTCGCCGGGGCGGACCAGGTATGCCGATCCGGCGCGCACCGCCTTCTTGGCGACCGACGTGCTGCGGCGCGGGTGTAGCCGCGGCGACTTCGACTTCGCCGGCTTGGCGTGCTGGGAGGCCTTCCGGTGATGGCTGTCCGCTGTCGCGTGGATCGCGTGGACGGCGGCGGGCGGGGCGCCGGTGGTGAGCGGGGGCATGGGTCTCCTTGGCCGGGATGGGCGTCGGGATGACGGCTAGTTGTGGCGGATGGGACTGGTGTGACTCGCCAGTCAAACTAGCGGCTGGACGCCGACCGGGGGGCGACCTGCACCGGCCAGGCGTGTCGACGCACGGCCTAGACTTGCCTGCCGTGACTGATGCGACGAGTGACGTGGAGAGCCTGGTCGGCGATTGGCTGTCGATCCCCGAGCTGGGCGACGCCCTCGGCCTGAGCCAACGACAGGCCCGTCGGCTGGTCGACGACAAGGTCGTGCTCGCGCACCGGGTCGGCCCCCACCAGGCACTCTGCGTGCCCGCGGCGTTCGTCGAGGAGGATCACCTGCTGACCGGCATCGAGGGGACCATCACCGTGCTGCTCGACGCCCGGCTCTCGCCGGACGAGGCGCTGACGTGGTTGTTCACGGTCGACCCGACCCTGCCGGTGGAGGGCAGCCCGATCACCATGCTGCAGGCCCACCGCAAGGCCGAAGTGCGCAAGCGGGCCGCCGAACTCGCGTTCTGATCCGTGCACGTGCCTCCGGTCCTCCCGTGACACACCTGGCGTATGCCGCGGTGCTGGTGGGTTGTCTGGTGCTGACGGCGCCCCTGGTGCCGATCCTGCGGTTGCGGCGGATGCACCGGTGGCGGCGGCTGCTGACCGCGATCGTCTGTGCGGCAACGCCTTTCGTGATCTGGGACCTGTGGGCCACCCATGCCGGGCAATGGCATTTCGACAGCGGTCAGGTGGTGGACGTGCGGTTGCTCGGGTTGCCGCTGGAGGAGTGGGCGTTCTTCCTCGTCATACCGTTCGCGGGCATCGCGAGTTACGAAGCGGTCGGTGCGTTGCTGCGGCGACGCCGTTCGCCGGACGGCCGATGAGTTACACCGTGCTGGCGGTGATCGCGGTGCCCGCCGCGTTGCTGGTCGACCTGGTCATCGTGCGCACCCGGGTGGTGCTCACGCTGCAGTGGTGGCTGGCCTACGCGATCGTCCTGGCCGGACAGTTCGCGGTCAACGGGTGGCTGACCGGGCGGCGCATCGTGACGTATGACGGGTCGGCGATCCTGGGCTCGAATCATCAACGGTTCGTGGGGGATTGGCGGCTCTGCTACGCACCGGTCGAGGACCTGGGTTTCGGTTTCGCCCTGGTGCTGCTCACGATCGTGTCGTGGCGATGGTGGACCGCCAGGGACTCCCGCCCGTCAGCGACCGACTGAGCACGAGGGCGCGCCGGCCGGCCGGGACGACGGCACGTCCCTGGCAGACCTCGAGCCCCCGGCGTTCGATCTCCCGCAGGATCTCCCCGTAGAGGCCGAAGGCGGCACGTAGGCACGGCCGCACGACCGGGTCCACCTTGGTCAGCCCGGGCTCGGCGGCGGCATACAGTGAACGGGCCCGGGCGATCTCGAGACCGACCAGCCGGCGCAGCGCCGGGCTGCTGCGGCCGGTCGCCACACAGTCGCCGACCTCCTGCTCGGTGCCGCCGCACGCGCGAAGATCCTCCAGCGGCAGGTAGATCCGGCCGCGCTGCCAGTCCTCGGCGATGTCCCGGACGAAGTTGGTCAACTGGAAGGCCTCGCCGAGTGCCGCGGCGTGCGGCAGGCCCGCGGCGCTCGCGCCCAGCACCGGCGCCGTCATCTCGCCGATGGCCGCGGCGCTGCCTCGCATGTAGCTGCGGAGGTCGGCCCAGGTGGGATAGCGCGACGTGGTCAGGTCGCGGCGCATGGAGTCGAAGAACTCCTCGAAGAGCCGGGCCGGTATGCCGTGGACGGTCACCGTATGACGCACGGCGATGAGCACCGGGTCGCTCGGAGCGGTCCGGTCGGTCACCGCAGCGAGCACGGCAGATCGCCACTGCGACAAGGCAATCGCCGGGTCGCTGCCGACCTCCGGGGCGTCGACGAGATCGTCGCTGCGCCGGGCGACGGCATACAGCGCCCAGATGTGCGGCCGTCGGCCGACGGGCAGCAGGCTGGTCGCGCGGTAGAAGGAGGTCCCGTGCCGGGCGTTGATCTCCCGGCACGTGGCGTATGCCGCGGTCAGTTGGTTGCTCACCCCAGCACCCGCTGGGCCGCCAGCCGACCGCTGATCAACACCATGGGCACCCCCACGCCCGGCGTGGTGCCCGACCCGGCCAGGGCGAGGCCGGGACCGATCCGGTTCGGTTGCCGGAACGGGCCGCTCTGCCGGAAGGTGTGCGCGCTGGAGAATGGTGTGCCCCAAGGCATTCCGCGATCGGTCCAGTCGGCGGGAGTGATGAAGTGCTCACCGATCAGGTCGGTGACCGGGTAGCCGGCCCGCTCGAGTCGGCGCAGCACGTGATCGCGGTACGGCGTCCGCAGACGCTGCCAGTCGATGGCGGCGCCATGCCCGTGCCGGGCGGGTGCGGGAAAGAGCGCATAGAGCACGTCTCCTCCGGGGGGTGCCAGCGATGGGTCGGTGCGCGTCGGCACCGAGACCAGGAAGCTGGGGTCGCGCATCACGCGGCCGTCGGTGACGTCGTCGAGCGAGCCCCGCACCGAGGCCCCGAAGTGCAGGTGATGGTGTCCGGCGCCCGGCAGTCCGGCCGGCACTCCGGCCGCGAGCAGCACGCAGCTGGGTGACGGGGTGCGGGCCGGCCGGATGGGTGACGGCTCGGCCAACAGTGCTGCGGCGTGGTCGGGTTCGCAGGTGAGAACGACGGCATCGGCACGGTGGGTCGCGTGGTCGGTGTGCACCTCGTAACCGCCCGCCGCGGCCCGGATGGCCTGCACCGTTTCACCGAGCCGGAGCCGGACGTCGTGTGCGGCGGCGACGGCCGCGAGCGCTTCGACGATCGCGTGCATGCCGCCCATCGGGTAGCTCACGCCGTGCACCAGATCCATTGCGGAGACGACGGCGAACATGCCGCGTGCACGGTGCGGGGCCACCCCGACATACAACGACTGGAAGCTGAACGCCTGCCGCAACCGTTCGTCGTGGAAGAACGACCCGACCAGTCGGTCCATCCTGCCGAGCCCGCGGAGCGCGACCAATCGCCCGAGGGCCGGGCGGGCCAGCGAGTGCACGCCGTCCACGTTGCGGTCGATGAAGTGCGGGAACTCCACGTCGTACAGCCGTTGGACGTGCCGGACGAAGCGGTCGTAGCCGGTGGCGTCCCGTTCGCCGGCGAAGTCGGCGACCACCCGGTGCATGCGGTCGACGTCGGTGTGCATCGGCAGGGTGCTGCCGTCGGGGAAGTGCGCGACGTATGCCGGGTCGATGTCCCGCAGCGTCAGGTGGTCGGTCATCGTTTCCCCGACGGCGGCGAACACTGCTGCGAGCTGGTCGGTTTCGGTCAGCACGGTAGGCCCCAGGTCGAGCCGGTAGCCGTCGACGGTGCCGTCCGGGCAGCGGCCGCCGGGGGAGGGCTGTTGTTCGATCAGGGTCACGTCCACGCCGGCGCCACGCAGATGCAGCGCGGCGGACAGGCCGGCGAGCCCGGCACCGACCACCACCGCGCTTCGCGGGGACCCCGACCTCGTTGCCGTGGACGGCGTCCGGGGCCCGCGGATCACGACGAGCGTGCCGTGGAGATGTCGATCAGGTCGATCAGTGCGGCGCGACCGTCGTCGGTGAGGTGTGCGGAGTCGAGGGCGGTGCGTGCGGCGTCGGCGCATGCTGCGATCAGCTTCTCGGTCTGGTCCACCGCGCCGGTGCGGATGCACTGCTCGCGCAGCCAGGCGAGGTCCTCGGTGGTGATCCGCGGATCGCCGAAAACGGCTCGGAAGCGTTGCACGTCCTCGGTGTTCATGTCCTGGAGTGCATACGCGATCAGGACCGTGCGCTTGCCCTCCCGCAGGTCGTCACCGGCCGGCTTGCCGGTCTGGTCCGGGTCGCCGAAAACGCCCAGCAGGTCGTCGCGCAACTGGAACGCCTCGCCGAGCGCCAGTCCGTAATCGGACAGGGCCGCCAGGGTGGCTTCGTCGGTGCCCGCACACGTTGCGCCGATCAGCAGCGGGTGCTCGACGGTGTATTTCGCGCTCTTGAAACGAATCACCTTGCGAGCGCGTTCGATCCGATCCTCGGTGGAGACCCCGTCCCAGGTCTGCGCAGCCTCGACGACATCGAGGTACTGCCCACCCATCAGCTGGGTGCGCATGGTGTCCAGCACGCGCCGGCCACGGGCGAGTTCGGCGGCCGGCAGGCCGCTGGTCGAGTAGATCTCGTCGGTCCAGTTCAGGCACAGGTCACCGGCCAGGATGGCGCCCGCCTCGCCGAACCGGGTGGGATCGCCGGCCAGTCCGCGCCGGCGGTGGACCTCGGCCAGCCGCCGATGCCCCCCCGGCCTGCCGCGGCCC
>NZ_JBQCGS010000083.1:0-48297 GCF_051955415.1 Flexivirga sp. | reverse complement strand
CCGGCGTCGGCACGAAGGCCACCATCGGCGCACTGATGCCGGCCAGGTCGAGGCAGACGTTCTCCGCGTCGGTGTAGCCGCGCAGCGCGACCAGACACACCCCGACACTCGCCAGCACGGCGACGAAGACCGGACCGGCGGGCGTGTAGTAGTACGCGCTGATCGACGTCTGCCAGCCGCCACGCACCGTCTCGATCCCGAGCGCGATCGTCAGTGCCAGCAGCAACGCCAGCAGACAGAACCGCAGATACCGGTATGTCGTCACCTCGGCGGTCATCTCGAGATCTTCGTCCATGTCAGCAAGGAGCCTCGACTCTGCCGGCTTGATGCATGGCCGGCATTACCACCGGATGTGCCTCGCCGAGACCGCCAGCCGCCGGAGCCGAGCGGGCACCGGGCCGAGTCGTCCCGCCGCCAGCCGCAGACCGGCATCGGCCGCGATCCATTCGACGACTTCGTCGACGGACATCGGATCCGCCACCTGGGCCTCCGGCAGCCGCCGCCGCAACTCGTGCGCGGTCTGCGTCTTGCCCGCACCGAAAGCACCGTTGATCCAGATCAGCACGACACCGTCACACCCACCGGATGGGCAGCCGCTTGACGCCGCGCTGGAAGTTGGACCGCAGCAGGGCCGGTTCCCCGGCGAGTTGTATGTCGCGGGTGCGGACCAGCACTTCACGGAAGAGGTGCTCCATCTGCACCCGTGCGAAGTGTGCGCCGACACAGACGTGCGGACCGTGGCCGAAAACGCGATGGTTGTTGGGCTTTCGGCCCAGCCGCAGCTCCGCCGGCTGGTCGAAGACGGCAGGGTCGCGGTTGGCGGCCAGGTAGGAGACGACCACCTTGTCACCGGCATGCACGGCGGTGTCCCCGAGTTGGACGTCACGGGCAGCAGTGCGCCGGAAGGTCATGACCGGTGTCCACCAGCGCAGCAACTCGTCCACCGCACCCCGGATCTGCGACGGGTCGGCACGCAGTGCCGCCATCGCGTCGGGGTTCGACAGGAGTGCGATCATCGCGCCGGGCAGCCCGTTGCGCAGCGTCTCGTTGCCCGCGACGGCGAAGAGCCAGAACATGTTCTCGAACTCCTCGACCGACAACTGCCCGCCGTCCTCCGCGCGTTGCGCGAGCAGGGTCGACATCACGTCGTCACCCGGCTCGGCCCGCTTCGCGTCACCCAGCAGGTGTGCGTAGCGGTAGAGGTCCGGCATGCCGTCACGGCCGCGCGGGTCCGGCATACGTCCGTGCTCATCCGGCGACGGGCGCAGCGCCACCGCCTCCTGCGCCAGCGAAGTCCCTTGCGCTCCATCGAAAGTCGCCGATCCGGCATAGTCGGCGTCGAGGAAGCCGATGACCCGGTTCGACCAGTCGAACATCAGCCAACGATCCTCCGTCGGCACGCCGAGGACGTCCGCCAGGGTCAGCAGCGGCAGATCAGCCGCGACATCCTTGGCGAAATCGCACTCGTGCGGTCCGTCGAGCATCCGGTCGACGATGCCCTCGGCGTGCGCGGCGATCCGATCCTCCAGCGCCCGCACCGCCCGCGGCGTGAACGACGCGGCGATCATCCTGCGCAACCGGGTGTGCTCCGGCGGATCCATGTTCAGCATCATCCGGCGCACGTAGGCCAAGTCACCCGGTGTCGCAGGGTCACGGATCTGGGTGCCACCGAGCGCCGAGGAGTATGTCGCGGGGTCGCGCACCACCTCGGTGACCAGAGCGTGATCCACCACCAGGTGGTAGCCGGGCCCGGGCGGCAGGCCGGGGAGTTCGGGTTCGTCCACCCAGTGCACCGGACCGGCGGCGCGCAATCGCTCGATCAGCTCGAACGGCACGCCCTCGGTGTAGGTGCTCGGATCGTGCAGAGCTGCAGTCGACGGCGTCGCCATCCTGCTCAGTCCAGTGCGTCGAGGGCGCGACCGAAGTGGTCCATGAAGGCGTCCGGCGACTCGTACATCGGATAATGTCCGGCGTCATCGATGACGGCCATCGCGGCGTCGGGGAAGAGCTGCAGCCAGCTGGCCTCACAGGTCTGCGGGCCGAGCGCCGCGTCGCGAGCGCCGACGATCAGCCGCAGCGGCACCTCGACCGGGGGAACCTCTTCGTGGAAGTCGGTCCTGCCCCACGACGGCAGGTAGGCGCCGAAGGCGTCCCGCCGGGAGTTCTCCACCGAGAAGCGCACCATCTGCTGCACCCACTCGTCCGGGTGCACGTTGCCGGTGGTGAAGTCGATGATCGCCGCCCGGTTGTCGTCGTTGTCCGCGGCTCCGTCGAACAACGCCCACGACTCGTCGTCGAACGGCACACCGGTCGGCGGCACCGGCGACACGCCGATCAGTCCGGTGACCCGCTGCGGTGCGTCGGCGAAGGTGCGCATCATGGCGGTGCCACCCATCGAGTGGCCGATCAATGCGTAACGATTCCAGCCGAGTTCGTCGGCGAGCGCCCGGGCGTCCGCGCTGATCTCGGCGAGGCTGTAGTCACCGGTCTCGGTCTTGCGAGTGCCGTATCCGCGGTAGTCCGGGAACGCCACGGTGCATCGGTCACCGTCGATCCGCAGCGGCAGCTCCCCCCAACCGCTCGACGACCCGAACCACCCGTGCAGGGCGATCAACCGCACCGGACCGGAACCCACCACGACGTGTCCAACACTCATCTGCGCACCCTAATGCGTCGCGCCCTCGCCGGCACCTGTCTGGCGTTCGCGGATGACGAGGGGTGCGGCTGACGGCGACCGCGACGAGGAGTAGACCTGTGACGGACGCACCATCTGGACAGAAGGAGCAGCACGACATGCAACCGCGGATGAAGATCGCCGACGTCATACCCGAGGCCTACGAGAAGGTCATCGCGCTCGAGCAGTACGCCGCCACTCACGTCGACCCGACGCTCTACGAACTGGTCAAACTGCGCGCCTCGATGATCAACGGCTGCGGCTTCTGCATCGACATGCACAGCCACGACGCTCTCGAGGCCGGCGAGCAGCCGCAGCGGCTCTTCGAGCTGATGGCCTGGCGTGAGGTGGGGTGCTTCACCGACCAGGAGCGCGCCGCGCTGGCGCTGGTCGACCAGGTCACCCGGCTGGGCGAGGAGGGGGTCACCGACGAGGTGTGGGCCGCCGCCTGCGACCAGTTCAGCGAGGAGGAGGTCGCCCACCTGCTGGTCGCGATCGCCACGATCAACGTGTGGAACCGGCTCGCCATACCGACGCGAATGCAGCCGCCGAAGCGCTGATCCCGGCCGGTGCGCTCGCGCGCCGACCACCTGCGCGAGTGGGCTGGATCACAGCGCACAAAACCTCCAGTCGACTCGAGCTATAAGTCGTAGTTATGCCTGTCCACCCGGATGTAATCGGTGCCGGAGCAACGCGTAGATTTGCTGCCAGCACCGATAGCGGGAGAACCAGTGAGCAACCTGAAACAGATCAACAGCGTCGTCGTGCGGTTCGCCGGAGACTCCGGTGACGGCATGCAGCTGACCGGCGACCGCTTCACCAGCGACTCCGCCGTTCTCGGCAACGACCTGTCCACCCTGCCCAACTTCCCCGCCGAGATCCGCGCACCACAGGGGACGCTGCCCGGCGTCTCCAGCTTCCAGGTGCACTTCGCCGACCACAGCGTGCTGACCCCGGGCGACGCGCCCGACGTGCTCGTCGCGATGAACCCCGCGGCACTCAAGGCCAATCTCGGCGACCTGCCACGCGGTTCGACGATCATCGTCAACACCGACGAGTTCACCAAGCGCAACCTCGCCAAGGTCGGATACGCGACCAACCCGCTGGAGGACGACTCGCTCGAGGCGTGGCAGGTGCACCCCGTGCCGCTGACCTCGATCACCGTCGAGGCGCTCGCCGACTTCGACCTGGGCCGCAAGGACAAGGAACGCGCGAAGAACATGTTCGCGCTCGGCCTGCTGTCCTGGATGTACACCCGCACGTTGGACGGCACGCGTGCCTTCCTCGCCGCCAAGTTCGCCCAGCAGCCGGACATCCTGGAGGCCAATCTCGCGGCGCTGCGCGCCGGTCACGCGTATGGCGAGACGACCGAGGCGTTCTCGGTGCAATACGCGGTCGCGCCGGCACCGATGGAGGCCGGCACCTATCGGAACATCACCGGGAACGTCGCCACGGCATACGGATTGACCGCTGCGGCACACCGGGCGAAGCTGCCGCTCGTGCTGGGCAGCTACCCGATCACCCCGGCTTCGGACCTGCTGCACAACCTGTCGCGGCTGAAGCACTTCGGCGTCACCACCATCCAGGCCGAGGACGAGATCGCGGCCATCGGCGCCGCCCTGGGCGCTTCCTTCGGCGGCGCGATCGGCGTGACGACCACCAGCGGGCCGGGCCTGGCCCTGAAGTCGGAGACGATCGGGCTCGGCGTCTCCCTCGAGTTGCCGCTCGTCATCATCGACGTGCAGCGTGGCGGCCCGTCGACCGGTCTGCCGACCAAGACCGAGCAGGCCGATCTGTTGCAGGCGATGTTCGGCCGCAACGGTGAGTCGCCGGTCGCAGTGATCGCCGCCAACTCCCCTGCCGACTGCTTCGACGCGGCCATCGAGGCCGTGCAGATGGCGACCACCTATCGCACACCGGTCATCCTGCTCACCGACGGCTATCTGGCCAATGGGTCGCAACCGTGGCGGCTGCCGACCTCCATCGACCAACTGCCGGTCGTCGAGGTCGACTTCGCGACGGAACCGAACGCCACTGATGCCAAAGGCAACCCGGCGTTCCACCCCTACCTGCGTGACGAGGAGACGCTCGCGCGCCCGTGGGCGGTGCCCGGCACACCCGGCCTGGAGCATCGGGTCGGCGGCATCGAGAAGGCCGACGGCACCGGCAACATCAGCTACGACCCGGCCAATCACGACCACATGGTCCGCACCCGCCAGGCGAAGATCGACGGCATCGCCGTGCCCGACATCGAGGTCGACGATCCGACCGGCGATGCCGAACTCCTTGTCCTGGGCTGGGGTTCGACCTACGGTCCGATCGCGGCCGGTGCACGGCTGGCCCGCGCGACGGGTGCCAAGGTCGCCCGTGCGCACCTGCGCCACCTCGCGCCCATGCCGGCGAACCTCGGTGAGGTGCTGCGCCGCTACGAGCGCGTCGTGCTGCCGGAGATGAACCTCGGGCAGCTCGCGCTGCTGCTGCGCGGCAAATACCTCGTCGACATACGCAGCCACACCGCGGTCCGCGGACTGCCTTTCACCGCAGCGGAGATCGCCGCTGTCATCGGTGAACACCTCGACACCATGGGCGAAGGGAGCAACCAGTGACGACCACGGATCTCGGGATGCCGGCCACCAGCGGCATCGCCGGCGTCCCTCTGCTGGCCGACGGCGAGAAGCAGACCAAACGGGACTTCACCTCCGACCAGGAGGTGCGCTGGTGCCCCGGCTGCGGCGACTACATCATCCTCAACGCGGTGCAGAGCTTCCTGCCGGAGCTCGGACTGCGCCGGGAGAACATCGTGTTCGTCTCCGGTATCGGCTGTTCCAGCCGGTTCCCCTACTACCTCGACACCTACGGGATGCATTCGATCCACGGGCGGGCCCCGGCGATCGCCACCGGCCTGGCCACCAGCCGGCCGGATCTGTCGGTCTGGGTCGTCACCGGTGACGGCGATGCACTGTCGATCGGCGGCAACCATCTCATCCATGCGCTGCGCCGCAACGTCAACCTCAAGATCCTGCTCTTCAACAACAAGATCTACGGACTGACCAAGGGGCAGTACTCCCCCACCTCCGACGTCGGCGCGGTCACCAAATCGACACCGCTGGGTTCGGTCGACCGGCCGTTCAACCCGGTGTCGCTCGCGCTCGGCGCGGAAGCGACCTTCGTTGCTCGCACGATGGACTCGGACCGCAAGCACCTCACCGACGTGTTGCGCGCGGCGGCCCAGCACCGCGGCACCGCCCTGGTGGAGATCTACCAGAACTGCCCGATCTTCAACGACGGCGCGTTCGACATTCTCAAGGACGCCGACGAGGGCGAGGGCCGCATCCTACGGCTCGTCGACGGCGAGCCGGTGCGTGCCGGCGAGGGCGAGCTGGCGCGGGTCGTCATACGGGCTGCGGACGGACGACTGGAACTGGCACCCGAGGCGACCGCCGACCCGGCCCAGGTGCTCACCCACGACACCGCGGCCGAGGACCCGTCGACGGCATTCGCGCTGTCGCGACTCGACGGCGCGTCGATGACCAGCGTGCCGATGGGCATCTTCCGCGATGTCGACCGCCCCACGTATGACGACGGCGTCCGCGCGCAGGTCGCGGCCGCATCCCCGGCCGGTCCGGCGACCGACGCGGAGCTGCTGGACCTACTGCACGGCGGCGACACCTGGGCGGTCGGCGGCTGACCTTTGCTCACCGAAGTCGGCGTGCCGGGCCGCCGCCCAGGCGAAGAGCCGCAGCTCCTGCTGGACCTTCTCTTCGTAGAACGCGTCCACCGTCGCCCGGTCCGCGGGACTGAGTGTCTCCAGCGCTGGCCGTTCGAGAGACATCGGCCCGTGCCGGTGACGGGCCCAGCCGCTACGGATCTCCTCCGCGGTGACGACGTGCCGCGGCATACCGCCGGAGAGCAGGCGCCGGGCGGACACCGACAGTGCGACCGCGAGCGGCAGCTCGACCAGGACCGCGGACGCGATGCTCGCCCAGGCGTCCGCCGAGCCCCAGTCCAGCACGACGTCGAACCAGGCGTCGCAGACGAGCACGGTCGCCGTCGCCACCATCGCGGACGCCGCCCACGGGTGCCACCGGTGACCGGACCACAGCGCGGCCAGCAGCAGCACGATCAGGCCGACGTCGAAACCGACCCAGGCGAGCCGCCAGTCGTCGGTCAGGTGCGTGGCCGGCAGCGTCCGGCCGAGATAGGTCGTCCACGGCAGCAGCACCAGCGCGCACACGGCCAGGACGCTCAGCACGAGACGGCGGCTCATGGTGCGACGCTAGATCGTGGCCGTCCCGGCCGTCACTGGGTGACGGCCCGGACCCGTCCCTGAGCCCGGCGTCGCCACGCTGCAGTTGTCCTTCATGGTCATGAAGAAGATTTCGCTGGTGCTTCACGATCGTCATACGCGAGAGTGGGACAATGAGCGCTGTGCAGACCACGAGTGCAGGGACGTCGGCGGGCGACGACACGACTGCGACACAGCGTTCCGCACTCGCCGGCAACGGCGCGGCATACGGCTTCGTGGCCTACCTGATCTGGGGTGCCTTCCCGCTCTACTTCAACGCCCTCAAGCCGGCCGGCGCGTGGGAGGTGCTGGCGCACCGCATCGTCTGGACGCTGGTCGTCTGCCTGGCGGTGCTGGCCGCCACGCGCAACCTGGGCTTCCTGCGCCGGTTGGCGTCCAACCCCCGCCAGCTGGGCGCGACGACCATCGCCGGCCTGCTGATCGCGGTCAACTGGACCGTCTACATCCAGGCCGTCGTCACCGGGCACACCGTCGAGGCGGCGTTGGGCTACTTCCTCAACC
The DNA here is from genome assembly GCF_051955415.1 of Flexivirga sp. Taxonomy (NCBI): domain Bacteria; kingdom Bacillati; phylum Actinomycetota; class Actinomycetes; order Micrococcales; family Dermacoccaceae; genus Flexivirga; species Flexivirga sp. The sequence continues at coordinate 40,816 of NZ_JBQCGS010000083.1, read as the reverse complement.
CGTTGGTGACCGTCGCCCTCGGTGTCGTGGTGTTGCGCGAACGTCTGCGCGTCCTGCAGTGGGTCGCCGTCGGCGTCGGCGCCCTCGCCTGCGTCTACCTGGCCATCGACTACGGCCGGCCGCCGTGGATCTCGGTGGTCCTGGCGCTCTCCTTCGCCAGCTACGGCTTCATGAAGAAGCGCATCGGCGGCTCGCTGACCGCGGTCGCGAGCCTCACCGCCGAGAGCGCCGTCCTGACGCCGATCGCGATCGTCGTGCTGGTGGTCGTCGGTATGACGGGCAACGCCACCTTCACCTCGGACGGCACCGGACACACGCTGCTGCTGCTCGCCGCCGGAGTCGTGACCGCTGTGCCGCTGCTGCTCTTCGCAGCTGCCGCGAGCCGGGTGCCGTTGGTGACGATCGGGATGCTGCAGTTCATCACCCCGATCCTGCAGCTCCTGTGCGGCGTACTGCTGCTCGGGGAGCACATGCCGATCGCCCGGTGGATCGGCTTCGCCATCGTCTGGGTCGCGCTGGTCCTGTTGACGATCGACTCGCTCACCGCCGGGTCACGGGCGTGGCGGTTGGCCCGTGCCGCGGAGAACTGCGCGATCTGAGTCGGCTCAGGCGCCGGCTTGCTCGTAGACCGGGATGAGCTCCTGGAACCGCGCGTCGAAAGCGTCGGCCGGTCGTTCGGGCGACCAGCCGCCGGCGTGCACCGGCTCTCCGCTCGCCAGCGTCGTCGCGAGGTCCTCCAGATGCGCCTGCCATCCCGCGCAGTAGAAGTGCAGCTTGTCCCCGGGCAGACCACGTTCCTCGACGACCAGGCGCGTCCGGGACCCCTCGGCGCTGAGCCACACCTCTGTCTCGCTGTCTCCGTCGAGGTCCTCGCGCTGGTCCGCCGACTCCGGCACGGAGGCGATCAACAAGTGGCTCGGAGGTTCGCACGTCACGATGCGGCAGGCGCCCGATGCTGTGCTCGTGTAGGTCGCGTGGACGATGCCGCCCGGCCGCAGATCGCCCTCGACCTGGGCGATCCAGCGGGCGAGGCGCTCCGGATCCGTGCACGCCTCCCACAGGTCCTCGATGTCGGTGTCATAGACGTCCTCGACGCGCACCACCCCGCGCGTGTCGTCCAGCTTCCGTATCGTGGCAATGGTTTTCACGTGCGGGCCTTCTTTCCTCGGGCTATCTCGGTGTGCAGCGCGTCGAGGCGGTTCTGCCACAGGGCTCGGTAGTCGTCGAGCCAGTCGTCGACCGGGACGAGCGCTTCGGGACACAGTCGGTAGATCCGGCGCTGTGCGTCCTGGCGCACCTCGACGAGTCCGGCTTCGCGCAGCACCCGCAGATGCCGCGAGACGCCGGGTCGCGCGATCGGCAGGGCGCCGGCCAGTTCACCGGCCGTCGCCTCGTGGTCGCGCAGGATCTCCAGCACCGTGCGCCGACTCGGGTCGGCCAGAGCCTGCAGAACTGCGTCCATGCGGATGAAAGTACCCGCTCAGTTACATAACTGCAAGGGTACAAATGCACCGACCGGACACATTACGCACCGACCGGACACGAAAATCGCCCGGAAATGGGCGCCGGATCGTGTCCGCTGGATGGTTTTGTGTCCGCTCGGTAAGTAGGGGTGGGGCGGGCCGGTCGGGGTCGGGTCTGCGGACGGTCAGCCCAGGACGCGGTCCAGGTAGGGGTTGCTGAAGACGCGCTGCGGGTCGAGCCGGTCGCGCAGCGCGACGAAGTCGTCGAATCGGGGGTAGCGCGAACGTAGTGCGGCAGCGTCGAGTTCGTGCATCTTGCCCCAGTGCGGACGGGCGTCGAGGCCGGCGAGCATCGACCAGAACGCTTCGAAATAGCGGCGGTGGTCCCGCCCGGCATACTGATGTATGGCGATGTAGCCGGACTCGCGCCGGTAGGCCGTCGAGAGCCAGAGGTCGTCCGCCGCGGCGAAGCGCACCTCGACCGGGAAGGTCACCACCTCCACCTTCCGGGACAACCAGGACCGCAGCTCGCGCAGCACGTCCGGCACCGCCGCGCGAGGTATGGCGACCTCGCTCTCCCGGAAGATTACGTCCCGCTCGGACGCGAAGACCCGATAGGACCAGTCGGTGAACTCGCGCCGGGAGAGAGCGCGAGCGGACACCTGGTTGAGCGCGGGAATGATGCGTGGCGCCCGGGCGGTCGCCCTGTTGAGCACGCCGAACAGCTTGTTGGACAACAGATCGTCGTCGATCCGGGAGCGCCAGGCCGGCAGTGGCCTGCGTTGCGCCGGGTCGGCCAGCCTGGTGTTGCGTTTGGTGAGGACCCGGTCGGTGTGCGGGAACCAGTAGAACTCGAAATGGTCTGTGCCGTCGACGGACTCGTCGATGCCGTCGAGCACCTCGTCCAGCGTGGCCGGGGCCTCCACCGCGTGCAGCAGGAATGTCGGCACGCACTGGATCTCCAGCGCGGTGACGATGCCCAGGGCGCCCAGGCTGAGGGCCACGGCCGGAAGCAGCTCCGCGTGCTCGGACTGCGTCACGCGCAGCAGTGCACCGTCGGCCTGCACCAGCTCGACGCCGGTCAGCTGACCCGCCAAGCCGGTGAAACCGGCGCCGGTGCCGTGGGTGCCGGTCGAGACGGCACCGGCGATCGTCTGCCGATCGATGTCACCCAGGTTGGTCATCGCCAGACCGCGGCGGTGCAGCTCCGGCCCCAGCACGTGCAGCGGCGTCCCGGCATGCACCCACACCCGGCCGGTCGCCTCGTCGACCGAGCGCACTCCGGAGAGCCGGTCCATGCGGACCAGCACGTCGGTCGGCTCGGCGATGCCGGTGAACGAATGGCCGGCGCCGACCGCCTTCACCCGGCGCCCGGCACGCATCGACTCCTCGCAGAGCAGCTGCAGATGCGGGATGTCGTGCACCGTGACCGTCTCCTGCGGGTGGCTGGTGACCGTGCCGGCCCAGTTGCTCCACTCAGCCAAAGTTCTGCCCCTCTCCGCGGTAGGTCGGCATCCGGTCCACGATCGCCCCGTCACGCACCAGCACGATCTCGTCGAACCGCTCACACATCTCACCGGCTTTGGCGTGCCGGAACCACACCAGGTCTCCCACCTGCAGGTCTCGAGCAGCCTTGCCGCGCAACGGTGTCTGCACCTCGCCGGCACCCTCGGTGCGGATCAGCTCCAAGCCGACCGGATGGACCGGCTGCGGCGACCGGGACGGCCCGGCGACGCCGGAGGCGGCATACCCGCCACTGAAGGCGACCACCACGTCCCGTCGTGGCTTGCGGACCACCGGTGTGCCGAAGTAGGCCGCAGGGTGCAGGTCGGTGCCGTCATACCCGTCGAACAGCGTTGGGGCGAAAAGCCCTGAGCCGGCCGCGAGTTCGGTCACCGAGCTGTCCCAGTCGGCGTGCAGGCTGCCGGTGCCGCCGGCGTTGACGAGCTCCAGCTCGGTGTAGCGCTCGACCGCCGCCCGCACCTCCTGGCGCCGGACCCGCAGGTCGTCCGCCGATTTCCGCTTCACCAGCCGTATGGCGGCGCCGGTGTCCTGCATGCCGGCGATCTGTGCGTCGTAGAACATCAGGCCCACCAGCCGGATCGACGCGAACTGAGCTGCCTGGCGGGCGAATTCGGCGGCCTGCGATGCGGAGTGCACACTCGATCGGTGCACCCCGAGGTGGACCGGCCCGAGGTCCAGCGAGCTGTCGACATCGAGGCACACCCGCACCCGCGCGCCGCCCGCGGCCGCGTCGATGAGCCGCAGGTGATCCGGCAGATCGGCCATGAAGGTGACCCGTTCACGCAGGACCGGGTCGGCCGCCACCGCCGAGATCGTCACGGAGTCAACCGTCGGGTAGGCGACCAGCACGTCGTCCACACCGCATTCGGCCAGCCACCGCGCTTCCGCCGCCGAATAGGCGAGCACCCCGTGGTAGCCCGGCTCACCGAGCATAATGTCGATCAGCCCGCGCACCCGAATCGACTTGGATGCCAACCGGATCGGCAGGCCACCGGCCCGCCCGCGCATCTCCGCGACGTTGTGCTCGCAGGCCGCGAGGTCCAGCGCCGCGACCGGTGCACCGGCCGTGGTCACCGCGTCCCAGACGCCGGCCGCGCCGCTGCGCGCACTGCGTCCGGGGCCCAGTCTCACGCCGGCCCCGATCCCTGGTCGATCGCGCCGGCCAGCAGCCGCGCGAAGGTCTCCATCACCACTTGCGCCTGCGCATCGTCGCTGTTGACGATCCAGGCGAGGCTCACACCGTCGGTCACCGCGATCACCAAACGCGCCAGCACCTCGGGCTCGACCGGCATGGTCCGGCCGAGGTCCTCGGCATACCGGCGGATGGCGCCCAGCACGGCGCCATACGCGCGATCGAGGAGTTTGCGGGCGATCTGCCGACTGGCCACGTCGCCACGGGACAGGTGCGCGAGCAGCTCGTAGATCAACAGCTGACGGCGCCGGTCGCTGCCGATCTGCTCCCAGTAGGCACGGAACGCCGTCAGGAGTGCCTGGTCGGTCGGCAGCGTCTCCAGCAGGGTGACGTCGATGGTGGGTTGCTCGATGCTGTCGGCGACTGCGCTGATCAGTGCGGCCTTGGACCCGAAGCAATAGTGCACGGTGCCCAGCGGCACACCGGCCTCCTGCGCGATCCGCCGCACGGTCGCGGCGTCCAGCCCCTCCGCGACCGCGACCCGCACGGTCGCATCGATGAGTTCGACCCGACGATCCTGCGCTGACAGCCGTGACATGGCAGTCAGTCTAGCGGCGAAGTTGGACGGCCGACCACGAAAGCGCCGCCCGGTTCGCGGACCGGTCAGACGGTGCGCGAGGCCACCTGGCCGGGCAGGTCGCGCAGCACCGCGAGGGCGTCGCTGTCGCCCAGCGGTTCCAGCAGCGCGACGGCCTGCTCCGCGACCGCAGCCGTATGGCGTCGAGCCTGCTCCAGGGCGGGGTGCGCACGAAGCAGCTCCAGCGCCTCCGCGAGCTAGGCGTCGTCCAGCAGTGGACGAGACACGAGGTCCTGCAGCCGGGCGTCGGCGGGGTCCTCGGACGCCCGGACGTAGAGGACCGGCAGGGTGGTGACGCCCTCGCGCAGGTCGGTGCCCGGGGTCTTGCCGGACGAACCGTCCGAGGCGATGTCCAGCACGTCGTCGGACAGCTGGAAGACCATGCCCACGAATTCGCCGTACTGGCGCATGATCTCTACGGTCTCGGCGGGGCATCCGCCGAACATCGCGCCATACCGGGCGGCCGTCGCGATCAGCGAACCGGTCTTGTCGGCCAGCACCCCGAGGTAGTGCTCCATCGGGTCCGCGTCGACCGGCGCCTGCCGGTCGTCGCGGATCTGGCCGGCGCAGAGCCGGACGAAGGTCTGCGCCTGGATGCGCGCGGCCTCGCTGCCGAGGCCGGCCACGATCTCCGAGGCACGTCCGAAGAGCAGGTCACCCACGATGATGGCGGTGATGTTGTCGTACTCGGCGTTGACGCTGGTCTTGCCGTGGCGTCGTTCGGCGGCATCCATCACGTCGTCGTGGTAGAGCGAGGCGATGTGGGTGAGTTCGACCCCGACGGCGGCGTCGATCACTGCCTCGTTGACGCCGGTGCCGAGCTCGGAGGCCAGCAGGGTCAGCAACGGGCGGAACCGCTTCCCGCCGCCCAGCAGGTGCTGCGAGGCACCCGCGATGAACTCGTCCTCGTGCTGCACCACCTCGGCCAGCCGGGACTCGACCGATCCCAGCCCGGCGGTGAGCCGGTCGGCCAGCGCCCCGCTGGCCGACGGCATCAACGTCGCGGCTTTACTCATCGAGGCCCACGCCGCCTACTCGGCCGACGCGACCCTTCATCGAAGGAAGAGCGCGGAGTGCTGCGCCAGGTTCAGCAGCGGGGCCGGAGCCACGCCGAGGACCAGCGTCGCCAGTGCGCCCACCGTCACCGCGATGCCGGTCAACGCCGACGGCATCAGCACGTGCGTGTCGCCCGTCGGGTCGGAGAAGTACATCAGCACGATGATCCGGATGTAGACGAACGCGGTGACCGCGCTCATCAACATGGCGATGACCACCAGCCAGGTCGAGCCGTGGCCGACCGCGCCGGAGAACAGCGCGAACTTCGCGGTGAACCCGGAGGTCAGCGGGATGCCGGCGAAACCGAGCAGCAGGAAGGAGAACGTCGCCGCGAGCACCGGGCTGGTCTTGCCCAGACCGGCCCACTGCGACAGGTGGGTCGCCTCCGAACCGGCCGACCGCACCAGCGGGATCATCCCGAAGGCGGCCAGCGTGGTGAAGCTGTAGGCGACCAGGTAGAACATCGTCCCGGACAGGCCGGTCTTGTTCAGGGCCACCACGCCGACCAGCAGGAAGCCGGCGTGCGAGATCGAACTGTAGGCCAGCAGCCGCTTCATGTCCGTCTGGGTGACCGCGAACACGGCACCGACGACCATCGTGAGCACGGCCACGATCGCCACGATCGGCTGCCAGTTCCAGCGCAGTCCTTCCAGCGCGACGTAGAACAGCCGCAGCATTGCGCCGAAACCGGCGACCTTGACGGTCGTGGCCATGAAGCCGCTGACCGGGCTCGGGGCACCCTGGTAGACGTCCGGCGTCCAGGTGTGGAACGGCACGGCACCGACCTTGAAGAGCAGACCGACCGCGATCAGGAACACACCCGGGATCATGATGTCGTCCCGGCCGGGGACCGTGCCGACCGCGTTGGCGATCTCGCCGAACTTGATCGATCCGGTCGCGCCGTAGACCAGGGCGGAGCCGAAGAGGAAGAACGCCGAGGAGAACGCGCCGAGCAGGAAGTACTTCAGCGACGCCTCCTGCGACAGCAGCCGTCGGCGGCGGGCCAGCCCGGTCAGGATGTAGAGCGGCAGCGAGAGCACCTCGAGCGCGATGAACATGACCAGCAGGTCACCGGCCGCGACGAAGAGCATCATCCCGCCGATGGAGAAGAGCGCGAGCGGGAAGACCTCGGTCGTGGTCGCGCCCAGCTTGACGGCGTTGGTCTCCATGGGCGAGCCGGGCACCGAAGCACCCGACTGGGTGAACGCGTCCGCCGCCGGGGTGTCGAACCGCTCGGCCATCAGCATGACCGCGAAGAACGAGATCACCAGGATGGTGCCCTGCAGCAGCAGCGCCGGGCCGTCGACGACGACCGCGTCCGCGGCGGTGATGCCGCGGTTGTCCCGCGAGATCAGCACCAGGGTGAGGAAGGCGGCCACGATGCCGACGAATGTCACACCGACCTGCGCCCAGTAACGCTGGGCGCGGGGCAGGAAGGCCTCGACGAGGACACCCACCATCGCCGCGCCGAAGATGACGAGCATCGGCACGACAGCGGCATACGAGATGTGTGCCTGCGTGAACGCGGCGGGCGAGGTCACTTGCTGCTCCCCTCGGTGGTGACGCCGGCGTGCGGTGCCGGGTCGTGGACGTGTACGTGCTGCAGGGTCGAGTCCACCGCGGGACGCAGCAGGTCGAGCGCGGGCTTCGGGAAGAAGCCGAGCACCAGCATGATCGCGATGAGGATGCCGGCGACCAGACGCTCACGCGTGTTCAGATCCTGTATGTCGGATCCGCGCACCCGCGCCTGCTCGGGGACGTCCTCCTTGTCGATCTCGGGCTCGTCGAACAGCGTGGTGGTGATGCCGGTCCTGGGCCGCAGCCCGTCCGGCCCGAGCGCCAGGGTGCCGTCGGGTGCGGCCACCAGCGCCTGCTTCGGGCCGGTGAAGACGTTCTTGTACATCAGCAGGATGTAGAGCGCCGCGAGCACCACGACGACCACCGCGATCCCGGCGGCGACCGGGTAGCGCTGGAAGGAGCCGACCAGCACCAGGAACTCCGAGACGAAGGAGTTCAGGCCCGGCAGGGACAGCGCGGACAGGCCGGCGGTCAGGAACACGCCGGCGAGCACCGGGGTGGTGCGCTGCCAGCCGCCGTAGTCGGTGATGTTCTTGCTCTTGCCGCGGATGATCAGGAAGCCCACGAAGAGGAACAGCGCCGCCGTCGTGAAGCCGTGGTTGATCATGTAGAGCTGCGAGCCGACCAGCGAGGTCTGGGTCACCGCGAAGATGCCCAGCACGATCAGGCCGAAGTGGCTCACCGAGGTGTAGGCGATCAGCCGCATCATGTCGTTCTGGCCGATGGCCGCGATCGCCGCGTAGATGATCGAGATCAGCGCCAGGATGATGACGACCGGGGTCGCCCACTTGCTGGCGTTCGGGAAGAGCTGCAGGCAGAAGCGGATCATCCCGAACGTGCCGACCTTGTCGAGCACGCCGACCAGCAGCACGGCGACGGCCGGCTTGGCCTCGGTCGCCGCATCCGGCAGCCAGGTGTGCACCGGCCACATCGGCGCCTTGATCGCGAAGGCGATGAAGAAGCCGACGAACAGCAGCCGCTCGGTGCTCTCGGACATGTGCAGCCCGGTCAGCGTGCTCACCAGGAAGCCGTGGTCGCCACCGGGACCCTGCTGGTAGAGCGCGATGACCGCGACCAGCATGATCAGCCCGCCCAGCAGCGAGAAGAGCAGGAACTTCACCGCGGCATACTGCCGGCGCGGGCCGCCGTACAGCCCGATCAGGAAGTAGACCGGGATCAGCATCGCCTCGAAGAAGACGTAGAACAGGAAGACGTCGGTCGCGGCGAAGACGCCGATCATGAACGTCTCGAGCACCAGCAGCAGTGCGAAGTAGCCCTGCTCGCGGCGCCCGCCCTCGGGCACGTCGTTCCAGGCCGCGATCAGCGAGACCGGGACCAGCACCAGGCTCATCAGGATGAGCGTGAGCGCCATACCGTCGACGCCGACGGCGTAGGAGACCCCGAACTGCGGGATCCACGAGTGGGTCTCGGTCAGCTGGAACTGCCCGTGACCGCCGCCGGTCTTGAACTGCGTCGCGGCGACGATGCCGACGACCAGGGTGATCAGCGAGAAGGCCAGCGCCACGACCCGCGAGTTGCGGGTGGCGCCCTTGGGCAGCAGCCCGATGACGACGGCGCCCACCAGGGGTATGACGCCGATCGTCGTCAGCCAGGGAAAGTTCGACATCACTGCACCACCCACCAGGCGCCGAGGATTGCGACGACGCCCACGAGCATCGTCAGGGAGTAAGTACGCACGAAACCGTTCTGCATCTTCTTCAGTCGAGCGGAGCTGCCACCGATGCCGGCTGCCGAGCCGTTCCCGACGCCGTCGACGACCTTGTTGTCGAAGAAGACCAGGGAGCGGGTCAGGTGCAGACCGGGACGCTGGATGGCGGCCTGGTTGAAGTCGTCCTGACCGAGGTCACGACGGGCGGCCTGGGTGAGCGGCGAGCCGACCGGTGGAGTGATCGGCACGTCGTCGCGCCAGTACATCTTCCAGGCGATCGCGATGCCGATGACCATCAGCACGAAGGTGGCCACCATCAGCGGGTACTGCCCGAGCACCGCGCTGCCGGCCTCGTGCTTGCCGACGACCGGCTCCAGCCAGTCGCTGATGATGCCGGTCGGGCCCAGGATGAGGCCGAGGAAGGCGGAGCCGACGGCCAGCACCATCATGGGGACGGTCATCGTCAGCGGCGACTCGTGCGGGTGCACGTCCTCGGTCCACCGGCGCTTGCCCATGAAGGTCATGAAGAACATCCGCGACATGTAGAACGCGGTGATGCCCGCGGCGATGAGCGCGGTGAGGCCGAAGACCCACGGCTTCCAGCCGCTGCCCTCGAAGGCGGCCTCGATGATCTTGTCCTTGGACCAGAAGCCGGACAGCCCGGGGAACCCGATGATGGCCAGGAACCCGAGGCCGAAGGTGATCCAGGTGATCTTCATGACCGTGCCGAGTCCACCGAAGCGGCGCATGTCGACCTGGTCGTTCATGCCGTGCATGACCGAGCCGGCGCCGAGGAACATGCCGGCCTTGAAGAAGCCGTGCGTGACCAGGTGGAAGATCGCGAAGGCGTAGCCCACCGGGCCCAGACCAGCCGCGAGCACCATGTAGCCGATCTGCGACATGGTGGAGGCGGCCAGTGCCTTCTTCAGGTCGTCCTTGGCGCAACCGATGACCGCGCCGGCGAAGAGGGTGATGGCGCCGACGATGCACACCGCCAGGCGGGCGTTCTCCGAGGCGTTGAAGATCACGTGGCTGCGCACGATGAGGTAGACACCGGCGGTCACCATCGTCGCGGCGTGGATCAGCGCGGACACCGGTGTCGGGCCGGCCATCGCGTCGCCCAGCCAGGACTGCAGCGGGAACTGCGCGGACTTGCCGCAGGCGGCCACCAGCAGGCACAGGCCGATCGCCAGCAGGGTGCCCTTGCCGGCGTGTGCGACACCGGCGTTGACTCCGGCGAAGTCGATCCGGCCGAACGCCCAGAACATCACGAACATCGCGATGAGCATGCCCATGTCGCCGATGCGGTTGAGGAAGAACGCCTTGTTGGCGGCCGTCGCGTAGGCGGGGTTCCAGTTCCAGAAGCCGATCAGCAGGTATGACGCCAGGCCCACGCCCTCCCAGCCGACGAACAGCAGCAGGTAGGAGTCGGCGAGGACCAGCAGCAGCATGCTGGCGACGAAGAGGTTGAGGTAGGCGAAGAACCGGCGCTTGTCCGGGTCGTGCTCCATGTAGCCCAGCGAGTAGACCAGGATCAGCGACCCGACGAAGGTGATCAGCATGACGAAGGTCAGCGACAGCTGGTCCAGCAGCAGACCCGCGTCGAGGTGCAGCTTTCCGGCGGGCAGCCAGGAGTAGAGGTGCAGGTGCAGCGACCGCTCGTCGGCCGGCTTGCCGCGCAACTGCAGCAGGATCAGCAGGCCGATGACGAACGAGGCCCAGGACAGCAGCACGGCCACGATCGGGCCCGCCTTGTCCAGCTTCTTCCCGCCGAGCAGCAGCAGCGCTGCGCCCAGGGCGGGCAGGCCGATCATCAGCCAGCCGATCGATGCCACACCGGTGGCGTCATGCAAGGTCACGAATACTCCTCGAGCTCACAGCTTCAGCAGGTTGGCGTCGTCCACCGACACGGACCTGCGGGCGCGGAAGATGGCCATGATGATCGCGAGGCCGACCACGACCTCGGCGGCGGCGACCACCATCACGAACAGCGCGATGACCTGGCCGTCCAGCGAACCCTGCATGCGCGCGAAGGTCACGAAGGCGAGGTTGGCGGCGTTGAGCATCAGCTCGATGCCCATGAACACGATGATCGCGTTGCGACGCAGCAGCACCACGGCGCTGCCGATCGAGAACAGGATCACCGACAGGTAAATGTATGACGTGAGTGTCATGACTGACGGTCACCGACTTCCTTGCTCGTCATGTCTCCGGCCTCGCCCTCGATCTCCTGGGCGGCGGCGACGTAACCGCCGGCCGAGCCGACCTGGCCGCGTGCCTTGAGGACTCGCTGGACCGAGGGCTCGGCGGGTGTGCCGTCCGGCAGCAGCGCCGGCACGTCGGCAGCGTTGTGCCGGGCGTAGACACCCGGCACCGGCAGACCCGCGACGTACTCGTTGCGGCGGATGCGGCCGCGCGACCAATCGGCCTGCGACGCCTTCGGGCGCAGCCGCTCGCGGTGCGCCAGGATCATCGCGCCGAGCGCGGCGGTGATCAGCAGCGCCGAGGTGACCTCGAAGGCCCACACGTAGGGGCCGAAGATCAGGTTGGCCAGCCCGCTGACGTTGCCGGTGCTGCCGTTGACCTTGTCCAGCCCCTTGGCGGTGCCGAAGCTGATCTTGGCGACGCTGACCAGCATGCTGACCATCACCGCCAGGGCGAGCAGCAGGCCGGCGACACGCTGGCCCTTGATGGTCTCCACCAGCGAGTCGGAGGAGTCGACACCGACCAGCATGACCACGAAGAGGAAGAGCATCATCACGGCGCCGGAGTAGACGAAGACCTGGATGATGCCGAGAAATTCGGCCTGCTCGGCGATGTAGAAGACACCGAGCAGCACCATCGTCAGCGCCATGCCCATCGCGGCGTGCACTGCCTTGCGCGCGAACAGCAGCGCCAGCGCACCGGCCACTGCGAGCGGGGCACCGAAGAAGAACAGTGTTGCCTCCGCACCACCGAGCCTCATGCCGTCTTTCCTTCCGCGTCGGAGGACGCCATCGCGTCGTCGCCGGAGTGGTGCTCGCGCACCCACTCCTCCTGCTCGGACGTCGCGCCGGTCACCTTGCCCTGGTAGTAGTCGCGCTCCTCCATGCCCTGCACCATCGGGTGCGGGGCGGGCGTCATACCGGGCTGCAACGGCGCGAGCAGCTGGTCCTTGGTGAAGATCAGGTCCGCGCGGTTGTCGTCGGCGAGTTCGTACTCGTTGGTCATCGTCAGCGCGCGCGTGGGGCAGGCCTCGATGCACAGTCCGCAGAAGATGCAGCGAAGATAGTTGATCTGGTAGACGCGGCCGTAACGCTCACCCGGCGAGAAACGCTGACCCGACGCATCGTCGTTGTCGGCGCCCTCGACCAGGATGGCGTCGGCCGGGCACGCCCAGGCGCACAGCTCGCAGCCGACGCACTTCTCCAGGCCGTCCGGGTGCCGGTTGAGCTGGTGCCGGCCGTGGAAACGCAGCTGGGTGGGCCGCTTCTCCTCGGGATACTCCTCGGTGGTGACCTTGCGGAACATCGTGGAGAAGGTCACCCCGAAGCCGGCCACCGGGGCGAAGAGCTCGGACAGGAAACCCTGTTGGTTCTGCTGCTCGTCACCCTGGGCGGCGTGGGCGCCGCTCGACTTCTTGTTGTCAGCCACGAGTCTCTTCCTCCTCGGAATCGGTCGCGTTGTCGAAGCGCTCGGGTTGGTATGCCGCCGACGCGGTCAGGGCCGGGGCGGGCTCACGCAGTTGCTGCCCCGGCAACGGCGGCACCGGGTAACCACCGGCGAAGGGGTCGATCTCGGTGGCCTGCGGTGCGACGGCCTTCTCCCGGGCTGCGGCCTTGTAGTCGTAGATCCAGGCGGCCGCCAGCACCAGCAGCACGATGATCACGATGGTGATCAGCGTCGACCGGTGGATCCGGCCACCGAACACCATGCTGTCGCCCAGGAAGCCCTCGTTGGAGGCGCGCAGGAAGGCGACCGCGACGACCCACACCAGGGTGCTCGGGATGAGCACCTTCCAGCCCAGCCGCATGAACTGGTCGTATCGGACACGCGGCAGCGAGCCGCGCAGCCAGACGAAGAAGAACATGAACAGCCACAGTTTGATGACGAACCACAACAGGCCCCACCAGCCGCCGTTGAACATGCCGCCGCCGATGGCGGCGATGCCGGGAGGTGCCTGCCAGCCGCCGAGGAAGAGCGTGGTGGCCAGTGCGGAGACGGTGAACATGTTGACGTATTCGCCGAGGAAGAACATCGCGAACTTCAGCGACGAGTACTCGGTGTGGAAACCACCGGTCAACTCGCCCTCACCCTCGGCGAGGTCGAACGGCAGCCGGTTGGTCTCGCCGACCATGGTGATGATGTAGACGCCGAAGGAGAAGAACGCCGGGATGCAGTACCACAAGCTCTTCTGCGCCAGCACGATCTGGCTGGTCGACATCGACCCGGCATACAGGAAGACGGCGACCAGGGCGAGGCCCATGGCGATCTCGTAGGAGATCACCTGGGCGCTGGAGCGCAGACCGCCCAGCAGCGGGTATGTCGAACCCGACGACCAGCCGGCCAGCACGATGCCGTAGACACCGACACCCGCGACGGCGAGCACCAGCAGCACGGCGACCGGCACGTCGGTCAGCTGCAGCGGCGTGTAGTGGCCGAACATCCACACGTTGCCGGACAACGGGATGATCGCGAACGACACGAACGCCATCGCGCCGGCGATGATCGGTGCCAGCACGAACATCAGCTTGTCGGCCTTGCGGGGCGTGATGTCTTCCTTCAACGCCAGCTTCACACCGTCGGCCAGCGTCTGCAGCAGACCGAAGGGTCCGGTGCGGTTGGGGCCGGGACGCTCCTGCATCCGGCCGATCACGCGCCGCTCGAACCAGATCACGATCAGCGTGTTGAGCAGCAGGAAGACGAACAGCAACACCGCCTTGATCAGCGACAGCCACCACGGCGTGTCGCTGAAGTCGGCCGCCGGGTTGTCGGTGCTGGCGGCCAGCGCCGGACCGGCGAGGGCGACGAGGTTCACTGAACACTCTCCTCGGTTGGGGACTGGTCGGTGACGGCCGCCGGCGCCTTGGCCAGCGTGACGATCGCGCCACCGTCGGCACCGAGGGTGGCACGCACCGCGCTGTCGGTCGAATTGGTCGGCAACCACACGACGTAGTCGGGCATCTCGGTGAGGACCACCGGCAGGGTGATCGCCCCGTCCTTGGTCGACACCCGCACTCGCTCACCCTCGTGCACGCCGACACTGGCTGCGGTCGCGGACGACAGCCGCGCCACGGACGCCATGGCGGTGCTGGCCAGGAACGGCTCACCGTCCTGCAGCACGCCCTTGTCCAGCAAATGCGCCCAGGTGGCCAGCACGGCCTCGCCGATCAGCGGGCGCGGCACACCACGGGACTTGACCCGCGGCCGCGCCGGGCGTTCGCCGGCGCCGGCACCGAGCTCGCGCATCTCGGCGCGGACCTGCTCCACGGTGCGGGTGCCCAGGAACTCGCCCAACTCGGCGGCGAGCAGGTCCAGGGCGCGCAGGTCGGAGATCTGGGTGCTCTCGATGGCCCTCTCGAAGGGCCGCACGCGACCCTCCCAGTTGACGTAGGAACCGGACTTCTCCTGCTGGGCGGCGACCGGCAGGATAACGTCGGCGTAGGGCGCCAACGGGCTCTGCCGGACCTCCAGCGACACCACGAAGGCCCGGTCCAGACCGGCCTGTGCGGCGTGCTGCGCGGCCAGGTCGCGGGGGTCGAGGCCACCCACGATCAGGCCGGCCAGCTCGCCGGACGCGGCGGCGGCCAGGATCGCGTCGGTGTCGCGACCGGGCTGCGCGGGCAGCTCGGCGGCGCCCCAGACGGTGCCGACCTCGGCGCGCGCGGCCGCGTCGGCGACCGGACGGCCGCCGGGCAGCAGGTTGCCGATGGCGCCGGCCTCGAGCGCGCCGCGCTCGCCGGCACGCCGCGGCACCCACGCGACGCGGGCACCCTTGGCCTGCGCCAACGCGAGGACCGAGGACAGCGCGCCCGGCACGGTCGCCATACGTTCGCCGACGACGATGATCGAGTCGGAGCTGAGCTCGGCGGAGGTCGACTCCAAGTCGCCGGTGGCCGCGGTGATCGCGTCCAGCACCTCCGCCTCGGTGCCCGGTGCGGCCGCGATGAGCGTGCCGCCCATCTTGCTCAGGCCGCGTGTCACGAACGGCGCGACCGACAGCACCTTGGTGCCGTGGTTGCGGTTGCCCTTGCGCAGCCGCAGGAAGACGATCGGCGACTCCTCCTCCGGCTCGATGCCCACGAGCAGCACCGACGGAGCGTGCTCGAGGTCGGTGTACGTCACTGCACCGCGGACGTCTTTTCGCGGCTCGTCTGCGTCGGTGCTGCCTTGCTGCGCTGCGGCACCACCGGCCGTCGCCGCGGTATCGGGACCGGTCGTCACGACCGAGCTGGCCAGGAAGTCGGCCTCCTCGGCGGACAGCGGACGGGCGCGGAAGTCGATGTCGTTGGTGTCGAGCACCAGCCGCGCGAACTTGCTGTAGGCGTAGGCATCCTCGGCGCTGATCCGGCCGCCGGTGAGCACGCCGACACCGCCGGCCGCCTTGGCAGCCGCGATGCCCTTGGCCGCCACGTCCAGGGCCTCGGGCCAGGAAGCGACCCGCAGTTCACCGTGCGCGTCGCGCACCAGCGGCGTCTGCAGCCGGTCGGTGGTGGCGTACTTGAACGCCCAGCGACCCTTGTCGCAGTTCCACTCCTCGTTGACCGCCGCATCCTCCAGCGCCATCCGGCGCAGCACCACGCCGCGGCGGTGGTCAGTGCGCAGCGAGCAGCCGCTGGCGCAGTGCTCACACACCGACGGGGTGGACACCAGGTCGAACGGACGCGACCGGAAGCGGTATGCCGCGCCGGTCAACGCACCCACCGGGCAGATCTGCACGGTGTTGCCGGAGAAGTAGGACTCGAACGGCTTCTCCTCGTAGATGCCGACCTGCTGCAGCGCGCCGCGCTCGATCAGCGCGATGAACGGGTCACCGGCGATCTGGTCGGAGAAGCGAGTGCAGCGAGCGCACAGCACGCAGCGCTCGCGGTCCAGCAGCACCTGGCTGGAGATGTTGATCGGCTTGGGATAGGTGCGCTTGATGTCGTCGAAGCGCGACTTGGGCCGGCCGTTGCTCATCGCCTGGTTCTGCAGTGGGCACTCGCCGCCCTTGTCACAGACCGGGCAATCCAGTGGGTGGTTGATCAGCAGCAGCTCCATGACACCCTGCTGCGCCTTGTCGGCCACCGGCGAGGAGATCTGCGTCTTGACCTCCATGCCCTCGGTGGCCTCGATGGTGCAGGAGGCCTGCGGCTTGGGCATGGCCCGCATCGACCCGTCCGGTCCCGGCGTCGCGACCTCGACAAGGCACTGGCGGCAGGCGCCGACCGGCTCCAGCAACGGGTGGTCGCAGAAGCGCGGGATCTGCACCCCGATCTCCTCGGCGGCACGGATGACCAGGGTGCCCTTGGGCACGCTGACCGGCACACCGTCGATGGTCAGGGACACGCTCTCCGGCGGGGGCGGCGGCGCTGCGGCCGCGCCGCCGGATGCGGATGAAGTGACGGTCGTCATACGGACGCGGTCTCCTTCTGGGTGGAAGCGGCCGGGAAGAGCGCCGAACGCTCGGGCGGGAAGGCCTCCCACCACGGCGAGTGCATGCCGGCCTCGAACTCTTCACGGAAGTACTGCACGGCCGAGGTGATCGGGCTGGTCGCGCCGTCACCGAGCGCGCAGAACGCGCGGCCGAGGATGTTGTCGCAGATGTCGACGAGCTTGTCGATGTCGTCCTGGGTGCCCTGGCCGACCTCGAGCCGGGTCATGATCTGCTTCAGCCAGAAGGTGCCTTCCCGGCACGGCGTGCACTTGCCGCACGACTCGTGCGCGTAGAAGTCGGTCCAGCGGCTGACCGCCCGAACCACCGAGGTGGTCTCGTCGAAGATCTGCAGGGCGCGGGTGCCGAGCATCGAACCGGCGGCGGCCACCGACTCGAAGTCGAGCGGCACATCCAGGTGCTCGTCGGTGAAGATCGGCGTCGAGGAGCCTCCCGGCGTCCAGAACTTCAGCCGGTGACCCTCGCGGATGCCACCGGACATGTCCAGCAGTTCGCGCAAGGTGATGCCCAGGGGCGCTTCGTACTGACCCGGCCGGGTCACGTGACCGGACAGGCTGAAGATGCCGAAGCCCTTGGACTTCTCGGTGCCCATGTCGCCGAACCAGTCGGCACCCCGGCCGACGATCAGCGGAACCGACGCGATCGACTCGACGTTGTTCACCACAGTGGGCCGGGCGTAGAGACCCGCGACGGCGGGGAACGGCGGCTTCAGCCGGGGTTGGCCACGCCGGCCTTCCAGGCTGTCCAGCAGCGCGGTCTCCTCACCGCAGATGTAGGCGCCCGCACCGGCGTGCACGGTGACCTCCAAGTCGAAGCCGGTGCCGTGGATGTCCTTGCCGAGGTGGCCCGCGGCATACGCCTCCTCGACCGCACGCATCAGCCGGCGGTAGACGTGCACCGTCTCGCCGCGCAGGTAGATGAACGCGTGGTGGCAGCCGATGGCGTATGACGTGATCGCGACGCCCTCGATGAGGAAGTGCGGCGCCGCCATCATCAGCGGGATGTCCTTGCAGGTGCCCGGCTCGGACTCGTCGGCGTTGACCACCAGGTAGCGGGGGCCGCCGTCCGGCTTGGGCAGGAACGACCACTTCAGACCGGTCGGGAAGCCGGCGCCGCCACGACCGCGCAGGCCGGAGTCCTTGGTCATGTCGACCAGCGCCTGCTGCTCCATGCCCAGGGCCTTGTCGAGCGCCTGGTATCCGCCGTTGTCCAGGTAGGTGTCCAACGTCCAGGACCGCGGGTCGTCCCAGAACTTGGTCAGGATCGGAGTCAGCGTGGTGGCCATTACTTCTCCTCCTTGGCGGACTCTGCGGTGCCGTGCCCCTGGGTGCTGGTGTGCGGGTCACCCGGCTGCGGGTCCTGGCCGGCACCGGTGGGGTTCTGCTGCTCGTCGCCGACCTCGGAGGAGTCGCCCGGCGCGCGCCAGCCGTGCTCCTTGGCCAGCTTCAGGCCCTCCAGGCTCGGACCGCCCGCGCCGACGCCCTCGTCGGCCAGGCCGTCCGGGAAACCGGCCAGCGTGCGGGAGATCTGCTTGAAGCCGCAGACCTTGGCCGGGCCGCGCGTCGGCCTGACGTCCTTGCCAGCACGCAGGTCGTCCACCAGCCGGATGGTCGACTCGGGCGTCTGGTTGTCCATGAACTCCCAGTTGGCCATGACCACCGGCGCATAGTCGCACGCGGCGTTGCACTCGACCCGCTCGAGGGTGATCTTGCCGTCCTCGGTCGTCTCGTCGTGCCCGATGCCCAGGTGCTCGGAGACGGCGTCGAAGATCAGGTCCCCGCCCATCACCGCGCACAACGTGTTGGTGCAGACGCCCACGGTGTATTCGCCGTTGGGATGGCGCTTGTACTGGGTGTAGAAGGTGGCCACACCCGACACCTCGGCGTCGGTGAGGCCCAGCTTCTCGGCGCAGAACGTCACGCCACGGCCGGTGACGTAACCGTCGACGCTCTGGATCAGGTGCAGCATCGGCAGCAGCGCCGACCGCTTCACCGGGTAACGGCCCAGGATCTCGTCGGAGTCGCGGTGCAACTGCTCCAGCTGCTCGGCGGTGTAGGGCTCGGCGCTCTGCTGCAACGGCGTCTGCTCGTGGAACGGCACCGCGACCTCGTGCTCGACGTGTTCTTCGATGCTCACCTGTCAACGCCTCCCATCACCGGGTCAATGCTGGCGACGGCCACGATCACGTCGGCGACCGAGCCGCCCTCGGCCATCGCGGCGACGGCCTGCAGGTTGTTGAAGGACGGGTCACGGAAGTGCGCCCGGTAGGGCCGCGTCGCACCGTCGGACACGGTGTGGCAGCCGATCTCGCCCTTGGGGCTCTCGATGGCGGCGTAGGCCTGGCCCGGCGGCACCCGGAAGCCCTCGGTCACCAGCTTGAAGTGGTGGATGAGGGACTCCATCGACTCGCCCATGATCTCGCGGATGTGGTCCAGGCTGTTGCCCTGGCCGTCCGATCCGACGGCCAGCTGGGCCGGCCACGCGATCTTCTTGTCCGCGACCATGACCGGTCCGGGGTTCTCGTCGAGCCGCTGGATGACCTGCTCCACGATGCGCAGCGACTGGTACATCTCGTCGATGCGGACCCGGTAGCGGCCGTAGGCGTCGCAGCTGTCGCGGACGGCCACGTCGAAGTCGTAGGTCTCGTAGCCGCAGTAGGGGTCGGCCTTGCGCAGATCGTGCGGCAGACCGGTCGCGCGCAGCACCGGTCCCGTCATACCCAGCGCCATACAGCCGGTGAGGTCCAGGTAACCGACGTCGCACATGCGCGCCTTCAGCACGGGGTTCTCGTTGAGCAGGGCCTCGAGCTCGCCGATGCCCTTGCGCACCAGCGGGATGTTCTCGCGGACCTGGTCGATGGTGCCCGCGGGCAGGTCGGCGGCGACACCGCCCGGACGGATGTACGCGTGGTTCATCCGCAGTCCGCTGATCGCCTCGAAGATCCGCAGGATCCGCTCGCGTTCGCGGAAGCCGATGGTCATGACGGTGGTCGCGCCCATCTCCATGCCACCGGTGGCGATGCAGACCAGGTGCGAGGTGACCCGGTTGAGCTCCATCATCAGCACCCGGATGGCCTGCGCCCGGGCCGGGATCTGGTCGGTGATGCCGAGCAGCTTCTCCACGGACAGGCAGTAGGCCGCCTCGTTGAAGATCGGCATGACGTAGTCCATGCGGGTGCAGAAGGTCACGCCCTGCGTCCAGGTGCGGTATTCCATGTTCTTCTCGATGCCGGTGTGCAGGTAGCCGATGCCCGCCCGGGCCTCGGTGACCGTCTCGCCGTCCAGCTCGAGGATGAGGCGCAGCACGCCGTGGGTCGACGGGTGCTGCGGACCCATGGTGACGACGATGCGCTCCTCGTGCAGCGCGGCCGCCTCGTCGACCAGGTCGTCCCAGTCGCCGCCGACGGCGTTGAGCACCGGGGTCTCGTCGTCGACGTCGTGGGTGGTGGCGCCATACGCGTCGGTTGTCGAAGTCACTTGTACGACCTCCTGTCGCTGGGCGGGGGCACCGTGGCTCCCTTGTACTCCACCGGTATGCCGCCGAGCGGGTAGTCCTTGCGTTGCGGGTGACCGGGCCAGTCGTCCGGCATCAGGATGCGGGTGAGAGCCGGGTGGCCGTCGAAGATGATCCCGAACATGTCCCAGGTCTCGCGCTCGTGCCAGTCAGCGCCCGGGTAGGTCTGCACGATCGACGGGATGTGCGGATCGGCATCGGGTGCCACGACCTCGACGCGCACCCGCTTGCTGCCGCCCGTGATCGAGATGAAGTGGTAGACGGCGTGCAGCTCGCGGGCGGTGTCCTGCGGGTAGTGCACCCCGCTCACGCTGAGGCACTGCTCGAAACGCAGCGCCGGCTCGTCGCGCAGCGCCTGCGCGACCAGCGGCAGGTGCTCGCGTGCCACGAAGAGGGTCAGCTCGCCGCGATCGACCACGACCCGCTCGACCGCGACGTCGTAGTCGCCGCCGCGCCGGGTCAGGCCGGCCTGCAAGGCGTCGGTCAGCTCGTCGAAGTAGCCGCCGTACGGCTTGCTCGCGGTGCCGGGGAAGAGCACGGGGCGGTTGAGCCCGCCGTACCCGCTGGTGTCGTTGCCGAGGGACGAACCGAACATCCCGTGCCGGTCGGCGATCGTGACCGGCTCGCCCACGGTGGTGGTCTCGACGAGCTCGTTCGGCGTCACCGCGTCGGTGGTCGTCGCCTCCGCGCTGGGCTCGTCGGGCTTCTTCTCATCGCTCATGCGAGAAGGCCTTTCATCTGATGCGTCGGCGTCGCTTCCATCGCGGCGCGCTCCGCGGCGCGTGCGGCCTCGACCCGGTTGACGCCGAGCTTGCTGTTCTGGATCTGCTGGTGCAGCTCCAGGATCGCGTTCATCAGCATCTCCGGCCGCGGCGGACAACCCGGTAGATAGACGTCCACCGGTATGACGTGGTCGACACCCTGGACGATCGCGTAGTTGTTGAACATGCCGCCCGAGCTGGCGCAGACGCCCATCGAGATGACCCACTTGGGCTCCGGCATCTGGTCGTAGACCTGGCGCACGACCGGCGCCATCTTCTGGCTGACCCGGCCGGCGACGATCATCAGGTCGGCCTGCCGGGGCGTGGCGCTGAAGCGCTCCATGCCGAAGCGGGCGATGTCGTAGTCGGGGGTGCCGACCGCCATCATCTCGATCGCGCAGCAGGCCAGGCCGAACGTGGCCGGCCACACCGAGCTCTTGCGCATGTAGCCGGCGACCTGCTCCACCGTGCTCAGCAGGAAGCCCGCAGGCAGCTTCTCTTCGATTCCCATGTCCGTAGACCTCAATCCCACTCAAGTCCGCCGCGGCGCCATACGAAGGCGTAGGCGACGAACACGGTCACGACGAAGAGCACCATCTCGATGAGCGCGAAGAGTCCCAACCGGTCGAACGAGACCGCGAACGGATAGAGGAACACCGACTCGATGTCGAAAATGATGAACAGCATCGCCGTCAGGTAGTACTTGATCGGCACGCGGCCGCCGCCCTCGGCGTGCGGGCTCGGCTGGATGCCGCACTCGTAGGCGTCGACCTTGGCGCGGTTGTAGCGCTTCGGGCCGGCCAGCGAGCTCGCGCCGAGCACCGAGAAGATGGCGAACGCGGCGCCGATGCCCGCGAAGAACAACAGCGGGGCGTAGGAGTAGTTCATTGCTTACGAGTCCTTCCGAACGTCGCTGTTCGAGCCGAGACGGTCATGCTGCGGGCACCACCCGTGACAGCATCGACATCACTCGGTCATCGAGTTTGCCACCGTGCTCGTCGCCGAGGTTGGCCATGACCTTCAACAAGAATTGCATCATCGTCTTGCGCGGCAGGCCGTAGCGCACCGCGAAGCGCATGATCTCCGGGTGCCCGATCAGCTGCGCGAAGTAGCGGCCGACGGTGAAGTAACCACCGAGCGCGTCCTTCATCACTTTCGGGTAGGACTGCAGCACCCGCTCGCGTCCGGCGTCGTCGGCGCGGCCGAACGCCTGCGCGACCACCTCGGCTGCCAGCCGGCCGGACTCCATCGCATAGGCGATGCCCTCGCCGTTGAACGGGTTGACCATGCCACCGGCGTCGCCCACCAGCAGCAGGCCGTCGGCGTAGTGCGGCTGCCGGTTGAAGCCCATCGGCAGCGCCGCCCCGCGGATCGGACCGGTGATGGTCTCCTCGTTGTAGGTCCACTCCTCCGGCATGGTGGCCACCCACCGGCGCATGACGTCCTTGTAGTCGGTCTTGCCGAACGCGCTGGAGGTGTTGAGGATGCCCAGCCCGACGTTGCTGGTGCCGTCGCCGACACCGAAGATCCAGCCGTAGCCGGGCAGCAGCACCCGCTTGCCGTTCTTGTCCTGCGACCACAGCTCCAGCCACGACTCCAGGTAGTCGTCGTCGTGCCGCGGACTGGTGTAGTAGGCGCGGACCGCGACACCCATCGGGCGGTCGTCGCGCTTGTCGCGGCCCATGGCCAGCGACAGCCGGGAGGAGTTGCCGTCGGCGGCGATGACCAGCGGCGCGCGGAAGGTCAGCGTGCGGCCGGTCGGGCGATCGTTCTCGCCCATCTCCTTGGCCTCGACACCGACGATCGCGCCGGTGCGCTCGTCACGGATGGCGCCGGCCACGTTGACGCCTTCGCGCAATCGGGCGCCGTGCTTGACGGCGTGCTTGGCCAGGATGTCGTCGAAGTCCTGGCGGGTGCGCACCAGGCCGTATGGCGGGAAGCTCGCGACGTCCGGCCAGTCCAGCTGCAACCGCATGCCGCCGCCGATGATCCGCAGGCCCTTGTTCTTGATCCAGCCGTCCGCCTCGGGCGTCGGCACGCCGAGCGTGATCAACTCACGCACGGCTCGCGGGGTCAGACCGTCGCCACAGACCTTCTCCCGGGGGAAGTGGGTCTTCTCCAACAACAGCACGTCGAGACCGGCCATTGCGAGGTAAGCGGCTGTGGCTGATCCACCGGGGCCGGCGCCGACGACGATGACGTCGGCGTTCTCGTCCAGGGCAGGGCTAACGCCGGGGAGGCTCACTCGGGTGAATCTTTCTAGCTTGTGAACGTCTTCACTAACCCATGCACTGTATTCCCAGCCAGGTCAGCGAACCTACTGAGGCGAACCTAAGTCGTCATCCAGTCGGCGGCAGGCTTGGTCGCCCGGTGCAGCGCCACAATGCCGCCGGTCAGGTTGCGCCATTCGACCGACTCCCAGCCGGCGTCCTGCATCAGCGACGCGATGCCGGCCTGGTCGGGCCAGGCCTGGATGGACTCGGCCAGATAGACGTAGGACTCGGCGTTGGAGCCGACCTTGCGGGCCACCCGGGGCAGCGCGGACATCAGGTATTCGCTGTAGACCTTGCGGAACGCACCGTTGGTCGGCGTGGAGAACTCACAGATCAGGATCTTGCCGCCGGGCCTGGTCACCCGCCGGAACTCGCGCAGCGCCTCCTCGGTGGAGTGGACGTTGCGGAAACCGAAGGACATCGTCACCGCGTCGAAGACCCCGTCGGCGAACGGCAACTGCATCGCATCGGCCGCGGTGAAGGCCATCTGCGGCCGCATCTGCTTGCCCTTGCGCAGCATGCCGAGCGAGAAGTCGGCCGGCACCACGCGCGCACCCAGGCGCTCGAACGGCTCGCTGCTGGTGCCGGTGCCCGCCGCGATGTCCAGGATCAGGTCGCCCGAACGGGGCGCGACCGACTCCACCACGACCTTGCGCCAGCGCCGGTCCTGCCCCATCGACATGACGTCGTTGGTGATGTCGTACCGCGCCGCCACCTGGTCGAACATCGTGGCGACGTCACGGGGCTGCTTCTCCAAGCTCGCACGGTTCATACGGCGCATTCTTCCGTATGCCGAGACGGCGCGGACGGGGGCCGACCGGTGACGGCGGCGTAAGGTGGCCGCTCGTGACCATGCCGTTGCCCCAATCCCATCCCGCACTGGTCGTGCGCTCGCGGCGCATCCCCGACCCGGGCGATCTGGTCTCGTTGATCCCGGCCGGCGCCGAGGCGCCGGTGAGCTGGCTGCGCGACGGGGACGGCTTCGTGGGGTGGGGCACCGCCGCCGCCATACAGACGCACGGGACGGCGCGGTTCGCCGACGCGGAGCAGTGGTGGCGCAGCATCGTGCGCGACGCGGTCGTCCGCACCGAGGTGGACCTGCCCGGCTCGGGCCTCATCGCGGTGGGGTCGTTCGCCTTCGCGGCGGCGTCCGCCGCCGGTGGCGTGCTGCACGTGCCCGAGGTCGTCGTCGGCCGGCGCAACGACGTCGCCTGGATCACCACGATCAGCACGGCCGCCGAACTGCCCGGCGCGCCGAGGTTGCAGGCCGGCCGGTGTCCGGCGGCCCCGGACGTGTCCGCCGTCGGCAGCGGTGCGCTGACCGACGCGGAATGGACCGCGGCCGTGGGTTCGGCGGTCGATCGTATCCAGTCCGGCGCGCTCGACAAGGTGGTGATGGCGCGTGACGTGGTGGTCCGCTCCGCGAGCGAGATCGACCCGCGCTACCTGTTGCGCAACCTGTCCGACTCCTACCCCAACACCTGGACCTACAGCGTCGACGGGCTGATCGGCGCGACCCCCGAGATGCTGCTGCGCCGGCAGAAGGGTCTGGTCACCTCGCGCGTGCTCGCCGGCACGATCCGGCGCACCGGCGACGACGAGCACGACCTGGCCCTCGCCGCTTCGCTGGCGCGGTCCAGCAAGGACCTCGAGGAGCACGAGTACGCGGTGCGGTCGGTTGCCGACGCGCTCTCACCGCACTGCTCGTCGATGAACGTGCCGGAGTCGCCGTTCGTGCTGCACCTGCCGAACGTCATGCACCTGGCGACGGACGTCGCCGGCGTGCTGCACGAGGACGTCTCGTCGCTCACGCTCGCCGCGTCGCTGCACCCGTCCGCGGCCGTGTGCGGCACGCCGACGCTCGCCGCACGCGACCTGATCGCCGAACTCGAGCGGATGGACCGCGGCCGGTATGCCGGACCCGTCGGCTGGCTGGATGCCGCGGGAGATGGCGAGTGGGGCATCGCTCTGCGTTGCGGCGCACTCGAAACACCGCACCGGATCAGGCTGTTCGCCGGTTGCGGGATCGTCGCCGGGTCGCAGCCCGAGTCCGAGCTGAGGGAGTCCGACGCGAAACTCGTGCCGATGCGTCAGGCGCTGGGCTGCGGCGCCTCGTAACCTTCGACGATCACGATGTCGGCCTCAGCCGCGCGTTGCCGGATGGCGCGCGCCGCGACGTAGTCCGGGGAGTTGTAGCAGTCCAGCGCTGCTTGGTAGCTCGGGAACTCGATCACCACGTTGCGGGGCCGCGCCGAGCCCTCGACACCCTCGAACCGACCACCGCGCACGACGGGATTGCCGCCGTGCGCCCGGTAGACCGGGTTCGCCGCCGCGGCATACTCCGCGTAGCTGTCGTCGTCGTGCACCTGCACGCGGCAGATCCAATATCCCTTGGCACCCATGAGGATTCCTTCGTCATCGGGGGGCTCAGCGGTTCAACAGTAGGCGCAGCGCACCCGGCAGCACCCGCGCGGTCACGGGCGCCGATGCGAGCGGATCACCGTCGGCATACGCCTCGACGCCCTCGGCCTCGATCCGCACGGTGCGCCCGCGCACGACGCTGACCTCGGGGTTGCGCACGTGGGTGCCACGGTAGAGCTGCGGCAGGGAGCGCACGAACTTCAACCGGTTGCCGGCGCCGACCATCACCACGTCGAGCAGTCCGTCCCGCACGTCGGCGTCCGGAGCGATGTGCATGCCCTTGCCGTAGTAGCCGGAATTGGCTGCGATCGCAGTGAATCCGCGATAGTCGAAGGTCTCGTCGTCGACCTGCACGCGGTAGTGCCGCGGACTGAACTGCAGCAGTCCGCGCACCGACGCCAGCTGATACTGCGCCGCCGACGGCAGCCGTCCGGCGCCGGCGTTGACCAGCTCGGACACGCGTGCGTCAACGCCCGCGTAGACGCTGCCGACCACGACGCGGCCTTCCGCCTCGATGGCGTCGACCTTCGTCTCGACGCCGCCCACCGCCAATCGGGTTGCGTCGTGGATGTTCTCGGGTATGGCGAGCTGGCGCGCGAAGTCGTTGCCACGACCGCCCGGGACGATCGCGGCGACCAGGTCGTACTTGTGCAGCGGGCCCGCCATGCTGCTGACCATGCCGTCGCCGCCGACCAGCACGCAGATCTCCCCCGCGGCCGCCGTGTCCCGGATCAGGCTCTCGGCCACCTCGATGCCGGGCGAGAAGGTGATCCGCACGGTGCCGCCGGCGTCGCCCAGGTTCGCGGCGACGTCACGTGCGATGTGCACGGCGCGTCCGCCGCCGGACAACGGGTTGGCGATCACGTGGAAGGACCGCACCGGACATCGCCTCCAGGAGTGAGAGATTCACCTCAGCATCCAGTGCGCGACTCGCCGCACGCAAGACCGCCACGCCGCTAGGCCGCCAGGAACTGCTTCCATCCGCCCGGCGGTCGAACACCGAAGGGCACCGTTCGCAGCTTGGCCAACACCGCCGGGTCCTGTGCCTCGATCCAGTCGACCAGTTGCCGGAAGGACACGATGCGGGCGTCCGGGTAGGTGGCGATCTTGCGCATCACCTGCTCGACGGCCGTCATGTAGATGCCGCCGTTCCAGCCCTCGAAGTGGTTGCCGATGATCAGTGGTGCCCGGTTGGAGTCGTAGGCGCGCCGGAAACCGGCCAGGTAGGTGTCCACCGCCTCCTGCTGCCAGCCGGGGCGCCGCGACGGTGTGCCGCGGGTGGTGCCGCCGGTCTGGTTGTACATGATGTTGTAGTCCATCGAGATCACCTGCCCGGTGTGCCCGGCGAACGGGATCGACTGCATCGACAGATCCCACAGATTGCGATCCTTCGACGGCCACATCTGGATGCCGGTCTTGCTGCTGTCGTAACGCCAGCCCAGCTTCGACGCCGTGACCCGCAGGTTGTCCGCACCCTCGAGGCACGGCGTGCGGCCGCCCACGAGTTCCTTGTCGTAGTCGAAGGGCAGCGGCGGCAGGTCGGTGAATCCGGTGGTGCTGCGCCAATGTTCGACGAAGTACTTCGCCTGCTCGATCTCACTCTTCCAGTCGGCGGGCGACCACTGCTGCACACCGCGCGGCCCACAGAAATGACCGTTGAAATGAGTGCCGATCTCGTGGCCCTCGCGCCAGGCTTCGCCGATGTTCTGGATCGTGGCGTGGATGTCCTCGTCCTCCAAATAGCCGATGTCGGAGGCGCCGACCCGGTGCCGCGGCGGGTGGTAGAGATCCTTGTGGCTGCGTGGCAGCAGGAAGAGACCGGACAGGAAGAGCGTCATCGAGGCACCGGTGTCGCGCGCCACCTCGCGGAAATGGGACAGCAGGTTGAGCCCACTGATCTCGCCGGCACCGTCCCAGGAGATCACCACGAACTGCGGTGGCGTCTGTCCCGGCACCAGGCGCTGCGCGACCGGCTGGTGCGGCTGCCGACCGGTGTCGGACGTCGAGCCGTCGCCGATCAGCCGCACGGCCGGGGACGACGAGGTGGACGCATGCGGCGTCCCGGCGGACGACCGACCGCCTCCGGGCGTATGGCGCGCCCCTGCGCCACCACCGCTGATGCCGCACCCACCGAGCACCGCCGCCGCACCGACCGCGGCACCCGCGGCCAGGGCGTCCCGCCTGGAAACCGTCGCCATCTGCTCCCCAACTCCCCTCGGGTTGCCGGACATCCCTCCGAGACGGCGATGTCCGTGACCACGGTCGCAAACCAGGCCCCGAATCCCAAGGCACCGCGCCGCGTTCGCGGCGAACGCCCGGCCGCGAGCGACGCGGTCGGTGACCGGGCGGATCGGCGGTAGACTGGGACCCGTTCAGTGAAGGGTCCGGCGCGACTGGAGGCGGGAAGTCGCGCGTCGGCTTCTGCCGACCTCCGACGCAGTGCCGAAGGGCGCTGCACGACCCGAAAGGCCTCCCCCGTGTCACCCGTCGCGTCATACCGTCACCTCTTCGGCCTGACCGGACGCACCTACATCGTCGTGGCGTTCCTCGCCCGCTTGCCCCTGGCGATGAGCCAGATGGGCGTGCTGTTGCTCGTCGCGCACACCACCGGCAGCTACGGAGCCGGTGGTGCCACGGCGGGTGCGCTCGCCGTCGCCAACGCGGCCGGTGCCCCGGTGCTCGGCGCCGTGTCCGACCGGCTCGGCCAGCGATCCGTGGTGCTCGTCCAGTCGGTCATCAGCGCCCTGGGCCTGATCGCTGTCGTGATCGCCGCCGAGAGCGGCATCTCGTGGGGGTGGGCGGCCGTCGCGGCCGCGGTCGGCGGCTTCTTCATCCCGCAGGCCGGGCCGCTGGCACGCGTCCGCTGGCGTCCGATCATCACCTCCAGCGACCGCCCCGGCTCGGCGGTCCGGCTGATCGACACCGCCTTCTCCTACGAGGGCTCGGCCGACGAGGCGTCGTTCGTGCTGGGCCCGGCCCTCGTCGGGTCGATCGCTGCGGTCGTCGACCCGGGCGTCGGCATCTGCACCGCCGCGGCCCTGCTCGCCGTCTTCGGCACGTGGTTCGCCATCCACCCGACGGCGCGGCTGCGCTCCTCCCGCACCGGGGTCGCCGCGGCCGGGCGGCTGCTGACTCCCGCGCTGGGGACGCTGCTGCTGGCACAACTGATCATCGGGATGATCTTCGGCTCGGTGCAGACCGGCACGACCGTCATCGCGACCGACGCCGGACACGGCGGGGTGGCCGGCCTCGTCCAGGCACTGCTGGGCGTCGGCAGCGTCGCGGCGGGGCTGAGCATGGCAGCGCTGCCGGCGCGGATCGGCTACGTGACCCGCTGGCGGGTGACAGCGGCCGGCCTGTTCGTGCTGGCGTCGCCGCTGCTGCTGGTGCACTCCCTGGCCCTGCTGTGCCCGGTGCTGATCGTGCTCGGGTGCTGCGTGGCGCCATACATGATCACCACCTTCACCCTCGGCGAGCAGCTGACACCTCCGTCGCGCACCGGCGCCGCGATGACGCTGCTGGCTGCCGCCACCGGACTGGGGTATGCCGTCGGCGCCGCCGTCGCCGGACGACTCGGTGACGTGTCCGGCGCGACCGCCGCGTTCGCCGTCACCGTCACCGCCGGTGGCCTCGCCTGTGTGCTCGCCGTGCTGGCCGGCCCGTTGCTGCGGCGGGCACACGCCGCCGCGCAGACCCTGCAGCCGGGCGACAACCGTCGGTCGGCGGCGACACGAGCCGCCTGAGCCCACCGTCGCCGTCCTCGGGCGACAACTGCCCGCGCCCGAGCACGCTCTAGGGTTTTGCCATGGCGTCCTCCAAGCAGACCACTGCCCTCAACCTCGCGTCGGCCGCGACGGCCGGCGTCATCACGCTGATCCAGCCCGCGCGCTTCCCGAAGTGGGCGCGGCGCGGCCTGCGCTGGGCGAACACCGCCGGGACGGCCGGGTCGCTCTTCTTCGTCGTCCGCGGTGACGACCTGCCCGACGACCACCCGCTGCACAAGGCTGTCAGCGCCAGCGACGTGCTCGCCGCCGCCACCGGCGGGCTGATGCTGGTCACCTCCGGCCTCGGTATGAAGGCCGACGACCGGATCGAGCAGTTCCTGGTCAAGCGCGGTGTGAAGCACCCGCGGCTGCTCATGGCAGCGGGCGTCGTCGCCGTCCTGTTCGCCGTCAAGACCGTGCAGGACCGGGCACGGCACGACGCACCGGCGGCCACCGCACCCACCGGCCCGAAAGCGCCGCCGAGCGCCAAGCCGGCCAACCCGGCGTTGCCGACGTCGACGTCCGGTCCCGACGCAGCGACCGAGACCGAGCGCGACAGCCGTCCCGAAGAGACCCGATGACAGGAACCCGATGACGACGTTCGAGTTCGCCGACGTCGAGGACGCCGCGCGCCGGCTGGACGGCGTCGCACACCGCACACCGGTCGTGACCTCGGCACGGCTGGACGCCGAGCTGGGCGTCTCACTGCACGTGAAGTGCGAGAACCTGCAGCGGATGGGCGCTTTCAAGTTTCGCGGCGCCTACAACGCGCTCAGCCGGCTGGACGATGCGGCACGCGCCGCCGGGGTCGTCGCCTTCTCCTCTGGGAATCACGCGCAGGCGGTGGCGTTGGCCGCCCGGCTGTTGGGCATGCCGGCGACGATCGTGATGCCGACGGACGCGCCGAGGATCAAGCTCACCGCCACCAAGGGGTATGGCGCCGAGGTCGTCCTCTACGACCGGCAGACCGAGGACCGTGCGGCGATCGCCGCCGAGTTGGCCGCGCGGGACGGTCGCACCGTCATACCACCGTTCGACCATCCGCACATCGCCGCCGGGCAGGGCACCGCGGCCCTGGAGTTGCTGGAGGAGGTGCCGGATCTCGATGTCGTGATCGCACCGCTCGGTGGCGGCGGACTGCTCAGCGGCACGGCCGTCGCGGTCCGCGGGAAGCGAGGTGGGACAAGGGTCTTCGGCGCAGAGCCGGCCGCCGGTGACGACGGCAAGCAGTCGTTCGACGCAGGGCACATCGTCCGCATCCCGGTGCCGCAGACGCTGGCTGACGGTGCCCAGACCACGGCGCTGGGCGAGTTGACCTTTCCGATCATCCGCGAGCTCGTCGAGGACATCGTGCGAGTCGGTGATGATGAACTCGTGGCGTCGATGCGGTCACTGGCGCACACCTGCAAACTGGTCGTCGAGCCCACCGGGGCACTGGCGCTGGCCGCGGCCCGCACGCTGGCTCCGGACATGCCAGGCGCGAAGGTCGGGGTGATCCTGTCCGGCGGCAACATCGACCTGGATCGTTTCGCCGGCCTGCTGTCGTCGCGCTGAGACTCCCTCAGCGCACGTGGTGCCAGGCAAGGACCGCGATCGACGCCAGGAAGATCAGCGAACCCACGAACGCGAACGGCCGCCCGGCACGACCGATCGCTTCGGCGACGGGCGGTCGCGCACCGAGCTCGACCATCCTTTCTTCGGGTGAACGGCGCAACGTGCCCAGCCGGAACCGCACCGATGCGAGCTGCGTTGCGAACGGAACATAGACAGAGATCACCAACAGTGCCAGCGGAATTCGGATCCAGAAGGCGCGATAGACCTGCTCCGCCCACAGCGCGACCACGAGTAGGACGATGGCCAGCACGGCTGCGATCAGCTGGCTGCTCACGGTCAGAGTGCGCGCGCGGCTGGTGCTCTGCGCGGCTGCCCGGATCAGCCAGCGCAGCTGACCTTGTTGCATGCGCCGGCGCACCCACCACGCCCAAGCAACGCCCGCCACCAGCAGGGGCAACTCGATCCAGATCCGCACGGCTGGCAGCCTACGGCCCGCTCGTCCGGCAAGCTGGGCGTATGCCGGACGACACCACCATCGAGCCCCTCGACGCACTGCGCCGGATCGCGTTCCTGCTGGAGCGATCCCGTGCAGGCACCTATCGCCTCAAGGCCTTCCGTCAGGCGGCCGACACCGTGGTGGCGACACCGCGCGACGAGCTCGAGAACCGCGCACGGGCGGGCACCCTCGCCGAGTTGCCGGGCATCGGGAAGTCGACCGAGGCGGTCATCCGGGAAGCACTGGGCGGCGACCGGCCGGCATACCTGACCAGCCTGGAGGAGAAGTCACCCGAACGCCTGGCCGACGGCGGCGAGCGCTACCGGGAGGCGCTGCGCGGCGACTGCCACAGCCACTCCGACTGGAGCGACGGCGGCTCACCGATCCCCGAAATGGTCGCGACCGCAATGGAACTCGGCCATGAATACCAAGTGTTGACCGATCATTCACCGTCGTTGCGGGTGGCCAACGGGCTCAGTGCCGAGCGGCTGACCAAGCAGTTGGCACTGATCGACCGGATCAACGAACGCACCGGTGACTTCACGCTGCTCAAGGGGATCGAGGTCGACATCCTGGACGACGGCACCCTCGACCAGACCGACGCCATGCTCGACAAGCTCGACGTACGCGTCGCGTCCGTGCACTCGAAACTGAAGATGGCCAAGGCGCCGATGACCCGCCGGATGATCGGCGCGGTCCGCAACCCGAGCACCAACATCCTAGGCCACTGCACCGGACGGATGGTCGACGGCGAACGCCGCGGCAAGGCGCTGCGGCGCGAGCAGTCCAGCTTCGATGCAGCGGCGGTCTTCGCCGAATGCGCCGCGCACGGTGTCGCGGTCGAGATCAATTCCCGGCCCGAACGCCAAGACCCGCCGGACGATCTGATCGCGCTCGCGCTCGACGCCGGCTGCCTCTTCTCCATCGACAGCGACGCCCATGCGCCCGGGCAGTTGGACTTCGTGGAGTACGGCTGCGAACGCGCCGAACGGCTGCAGATCCCGCTCGAACGCATCGTCAACACCTGGCCCAAGAGGGACCTGCTGCGCTGGGCGGCGAGGTCCTGAGGACCTCGTTTTGGCGGATCGCCCAACGCTCCTTTATAGTTCTCTAGTCCTCGACACCAGCCGAGGTGCGCTGAGCGACAGGACTGGTCGTCGAAGATGTAGTCCCCATCGTCTAGCGGCCTAGGACCCCGCCCTTTCACGGCGGTAGCACGGGTTCGAATCCCGTTGGGGATACGCATCACTCATGGTGATGATGCAGGATGCAGGAAGGCCGCAAGGCCCCGTAGCGCAGTTGGTTAGCGCGCCGCCCTGTCACGGCGGAGGTCGCGGGTTCGAGTCCCGTCGGGGTCGCCATCCCTTCTCGGAGGGACGTTAGACAGCCACAAGGCCAGATAGCTCAGTTGGTAGAGCGAGCGACTGAAAATCGCTAGGTCGGCGGTTCGACCCCGTCTCTGGCCACCACGGTCGCACTGGCCGCACAACGGACCCGTCCTCGGACGGGTCCGTTGTCGTCTGCGGACTGCGGGTCGGTCGGTATGCCGGCCGGCCCGGCCTCAGACCAGGCCCGCCTTCGAGGCGAACACCGCCAGCCGCACGCGCCCTTCGATGCCGAGCTTGCGCTGGGCCGCGGACAGATGCGTCTTGACGGTCGCCTCCCCGACATACAGCCGGGCGCCGATCTCCTGGTTGCTCAGCCCCTCGCCGACGAGTTGCACCACCTCGAGCTCGCGTTCGGTGAGCATGCCGATCGCCTCGCGCGCCGCGGTGTGTTCGCTCGTATGACGGTCGTTGATCTGCTCGAACACCCGGCGCACGCTGCGTGGCGACAGCGCGCCGTCACCGGCATGGACGTTGCGGATGGCGGCGATGATGGTGGGCGCCGGGGCGGTCTTGAGCAGGAAGCCGGCTGCACCGGCCGAGATCGCCCGCATCACCACGTCGTCGGCGTCGAACGTCGTCAGCACGATCACCCGCGGCGTCTGGGGCAGCGCACGCAGCGCCGCGGTTGCCGCGATGCCGTCGAGGCGCTGCATGCGCACGTCGAGCAGGACGACGTCCGGGAAGTGTCGCTGCACGGCTGCGACCGCCTCGTCGCCGTCGCCCGCAGTGCCGACCACCTCGATGTCGTCGGTGCTGGACAGGATCAGCTCCAGCCCCGCACACACCAGCGGGTCGTCGTCGATCAGCAGCACCCTGATCGGCTGCACCTGCGCGTCACTCACCAGTGGCTCCTCTCGATCGCCAGGGCAGCCGGACCAGCGTCCGGAAGGCGCCCTCGTCGTCCACCCACACCCACGACTCGCCGCCGGCCTGCTGCACCCGCTCGTGCATGCCGGTCAGCCCGTTGCCGGGCCGGATGGTGTGGTCGGCCGGGTCGGGCGCCCGGTTGGCCGTGCCGATCTGCAGCCCACGCTCCGGGCCGCCCTCGATCTGCAGCCGGACCGGTGCGCCGGGGGCGTGCTTGCGTGCGTTGGTGAGCAGTTCCTGGGTGATCCGGTAGGCGCTGCGACCGACCTGGTCGTGCAGGTCGGCGCCGTGATCGAGGAAGACGGTCGCCGCGACGGGGCTGCCGGCCGCCAGCGACTCGTCGATCAGCCGGGGAAGGTCGACCAGCGTCGGCAGCGTGGCGCTGATGTCCGGGGAGCCCGGCTGCCGCAGCACCGCGAGCAACGAACGCAGGTCGTCCATGGACTCCTGGGCGCCCTCCCGCACCAGTGCGGCGCTCCGGGCCAGCTTGGGGTCCTCGGCGGCCAGCTCCAGACCGGAGGCGTGCAGCGACAGCAGCGACAGCCGGTGGCCGAGCACGTCATGCACCTCCCGGGCGATCCGTTCGCGCTCTGCCTGGCGCGCCACCTCCTCACCCAGCGCGTGCAGTTTGGTCTCGGCGCGGCCTTCCTTGACCTCGCTCACCCGCAGCGCCCTGCGGCTGCGCACCAGCATCGCGGCCCCGACCGTGATCGCGAGCAGGATCACCGTCTCCAGCACCACGAGCCACCACGGAAAGCGCGTGGCGTCGTCCATCGAGAACATGCTGCGGGCCCACGACGACACCTGACTGCCGGTGCCGTCGCGCCATACGCTCGCCAGCTCCGCACCGGTCGCCACGGCCAGGCAGGCCCACAACCAGGGCCCCGACGCGACGAGCAGCAGGGCATACAGCGCGAACAGCGGGGTGATGGCGTCCAGCGGCAGGGCGATGGTCAGCGTGCTGATGCCGAGGGAGATCCACACCGGCCACCGGTGCCGCCAGACGAGCGCGACACCGGCGAGAACACCGACCAGGCCGAGGAGGATGAAGCGGCCGGACGACTGAGTCGCATCGGCGACCGCGCGGTCGGTGATGCCGTCGTGGCGGTACTGCACGTATGCCGACGTGCTGATCTGCGTGCCGGCGCACAACAGCACGATCACGGTGGTGACCGCGCCACGCCGCACGCGCGACGATCGCCACCAGGATGCGTCGGCTGCGGTCGTCATGGCCGCACTCTAGGGCCCGCCTCGGACGGCGCATATCCACCGGTCGGCGATCACCACCTCCCCCGTTCGGCGGAGGTATGTCGAGCCGGTCGCCGGAAGTGCGCCACCCCGCCGCCGCGGTCCACTGAGGCCATCGGAGAACGACAAGCGGAGGAGCACCCGATGACCCAGCACGACGGCCCCGACCACGGCGCCCACAACACCTCACGACACCAGCAGCAGAACCCCACCCAGTGGAGCGGCCAACCGCCGTACGCCGGCGGGCCCTACCCGCCCGTGCCGCCCGGTCCGGCACCCAAGAAGGCCAACTGGTTCGCCCGGCACAAGATCCTGACCGGGCTGTGCGGGCTGGCCGCCGTCGTGGTGATCGCCACGGCGGCCACCGCGAGTGGCGGGGCCTCCGACCCGGCTCCGACCACCACAGCCTCGCACTCTGCGGCCGGCTCGGCGGACGGCTCTGCGGCCGGCGGCAGCGCGGCGCCGGCGAAGTCCGCCACCTCGGCGAAGCCGACGAGCGCAGCCGCCGAGCCGGCGAAGGACACCGCGCCGGGCATCGGCGACCCGGTGAAGTCGGGCAATCTGCAGTTCACCGTCACCAAGGTGGTGCGCAACCAGGCCCAGGTCGGCCAGGACTTCATGGCGCAGAAGGCGCAGGGCCGCTTCACGCTGGTGTACGTCACGGTCCGCAATGTCGGCAACGACTCCGAGACGCTGCTGGATTCGGAGCAGAAGATCAAGGACGCCGACAACAAGACCTACAGCCCCGACAGCGGTGCCGAGCTGGTGATGGACGACAACGACGTCTGGCTGGCGCAGATCAACCCGGGCAACGCCGTCGACGGCATCCTGGTCTACGACATGCCGGTCGGCGTGCAAGCCACGGCCATCGACTTCAGCGGAGGCCTGTTCAAGGACAGCAAGACCGTCCGGTTGCACTGACCGGAGGTCCGAGACACACCGCCAGGACCGGCGCATGGGCCCGATCGGCACAGCCGATGTTCTAATCGGGCCCATGCGTCTTCTGCATCCCCGTCTCGGCCTCCTCGTCCTGCCGCTGCTGCTCGCGGCCTGGCCGGCCGGCACGGGACAGGCCCTGGCCCACGCTTCGCTGGTCGGTTCCAATCCCGCCGCGGGCACCGACCTGCGCGCGGCGCCGACGTCCCTGCGGCTGACGTTCAGCGACGGCATCAACGCGACCGGCACGGCCATCCAGGTCACCGATGCATCCGGCGCGCAGCTGCAGCTCGGTGAACCGGTCGTCAACGACACCGTGGTCACGCAGCGACTCAAGGCGACCACGACGCCGGGCACCGTCCGGGTCGTATGGCGGGTGACGTCCTCCGACGGGCATCCGGCCACCGGCAACTTCAACTTTTCGGTCGACGCGGCAGCAGCCAGCACGCGCAGTCCGGACACGAGCGCCGGCAGGACCGCCGGGACGGGCAGTTCCAGCGCCACCGGCGGGCTCGAGCGCAGCAGCGGGTCGACGTCGGACGACACCAGCTACTCCACGTCGGTGCCGACCTTCCAGCGCCCGACCGACCGGACCAACAACGAGCCGCTGCTGATCATCGTCCTGACGGTCGCCGCGCTCATCGTGGTCGGCGGTGTCGCGGCGCTGATCCGGCTGCGCTCCCGGGACGACGACTCCGACCTGTGACCCGCCCCGTCATCGGATCTGCGCGACAGGTGCCGGTCGATGCTGGGAATGTCCGGCGGCTGAGGTACCGTTTACCTCACGACATAGACCGAGGATCCCGGGGTCCGAGGGCGGTCTCGCGCATGCGCGGGTTCCCGTCGGGTCGCACCCCGGCAACACACACGAGGGGGTCTCGCCATGGGGCGCGGCCGGGCCAAGGCAAAGCAGACCAAGGTAGCCCGGGAGTTGAAGTACTTCTCTCCCGACACGGATCTGAATGCACTCGAGCGCGAACTTCGCGCGAAGTCTCAGCACGGTGCGGAGGAAGCCGACGAGTCGCGTGATGACGACGACTACGGCGACTACGCCGACTGGGCGTCGCACCGCGATTGACCCTGCCCCCTGCTGACCGGGGGCACCACACCACACTCACCGCATCCACGGACCGTCGGTCCGTGGATCGGTCTGTTCCGCCCATCCTGGGTATGACGCACCCGCCGCGACTGCACGTCGCGGCGTGCAGTCACTCCCTCAGCCGTGGACACCGATCAGCTGAGCCCCGCCGGACTGCGCGCCCTTCGCGCCGCTGACGATCTCGACGCCGCTGGCATCGACCTCGTCGGTGGCCCGGACGGTGCCCATGACCCAGCTCGGCAGGTCACGCGCGGCCAGCAGCGCGAGCGCGTCGTCGACGGCCGCCTCGGGAAGCACCACGGCGAAGCCGACGCCCTGGTTGAGGGTGCGCTCGATGTCCTCCTGGGGGACGTTGCCCAGCTCGCCGATGACCGAGAAGACCGCCGGCGGCGTCCAACTGCTGCGGTCGACCACGGCGGTCAGCCCGGTCGGCAGCACCCGGGCCAGGTTGGCGGCCAATCCCCCGCCGGTCACGTGCGAGAGGGCGTGCACCGGCAGCTCCCGGACCAGCTGCAGCAGGTCGGCGGCATACACCCGGGTCGGCGTGAGCAGCTCCTCACCGAGGGTGCGGCCGAACTCCGGCACGTCGCGGTCCAGCGACCAGCCGGCCGACGCGATGACGCGACGCACCAGCGAGAACCCGTTGGAGTGCAGCCCGCTGGACGGCACCCCGAGCACCACGTCACCGGCCCGCACCAGGTCGGGGGTGAGCAGGTCGGCCCGTTCGACGGCGCCGGTGGCGGCACCGGCCACGTCGTACTCGCTCGGCTCCAGCAGTCCCGGGTGCTCGGCGGTCTCGCCGCCGACGAGGGCCACGTTGGCCTGCTCGCACGCGGCCGCGATGCCCTGCACGATCGCGGCGATGCGTTCAGGCACCACCTTCCCGGTGGCGATGTAGTCGGTCATGAACAATGGCTCGGCGCCGCACACCACGATGTCGTCGACGACCATGCCGACCAGGTCGAAGCCGATGGTGTGGTGCACGTCCATCGCCTGGGCGATG
The DNA here is from genome assembly GCF_051955415.1 of Flexivirga sp. Classification (NCBI taxonomy): domain Bacteria; kingdom Bacillati; phylum Actinomycetota; class Actinomycetes; order Micrococcales; family Dermacoccaceae; genus Flexivirga; species Flexivirga sp. The sequence goes on along the minus strand of NZ_JBQCGS010000083.1, from coordinate 2,801 downwards.
GCAACCTTGGTGCCCACGCCGTCGGTGGACGTCGCCAGGACCGGGTGCGCGAACCGGGCGATCGCGGACGCGTCGAAGAGGCCGGCGAAGCCGCCGAGGCCGCCGATCACCTCCGGCCGGGTGGCGCGGCGGACCGACTCCTTCATCAGCTCGACCGCCTTGTCACCCGCCTCGACGTCGACACCGGCTGCGGCATACGTGATCTGCGGGGAGTCGGTCATCGGAGTCCTTCGGGGGTATGACGGATCAGGGCTGCAACAGGGAGTTCTCGGCGCCACCGGACAAACCGATCGACACACCCTCGGCGTCGCTGCGCCGGTCCTGGTCGGCGACGTCGATGGAGCTGTCGTGTCCGGTGCGCACGTCGATCGGCAGCGTCTCCAGCACGTGCTTGCCGATCCGGCCGTCCTCGGGCAGTTCGATCGGGTATTCGCCAGTGAAACAGGCACTGCACAGCTCCCGCTTCGGCTGCTTGGTCGCGGCGATCATGCCGGCCTCGGAGATGTAGCCGAGCGAGTCGGCGCCGATGGACGAGCAGATCTCCTCCACACCGAGGCCGGTCGCGATGAGTTCGGCGCGGGTGGCGAAGTCGATGCCGTAGAAGCAGGGCCACTTCACCGGCGGCGAGGAGATGCGGACGTGCACCTCGGCCGCGCCCGCCTCGCGCAGCATCCGGATCTGGGCGCGCTGGGTGTTGCCGCGCACGATGGAGTCGTCGACGACCAACACCCGCTTGCCCTTCACCGCGTGCTGCAGGGCGTTGAGCTTCAGCCGGATGCCGAGCTGGCGCAGCGTCTGACTGGGCTGGATGAAGGTGCGGCCGACATAGGCGTTCTTCACGAAGCCCTGGCCGAACGGTATGCCGGACTCCTGCGCGTAGCCGGTCGCGGCGGGCACCCCGGACTCGGGGACGCCGATGACGAGGTCGGCATCCACCGGGTGCTCGCGGGCGAGCACCCGGCCCATCTCCACTCGCGCCTCGTGCACGACGCGGTCGCGAATGACGGCGTCCGGGCGGGCCAAGTAGACGTATTCGAAGACGCAGCCCTTGGGGGTCGGGGTGGCGAACTTGTGGCTGCGCAGCCCGTATTCGTCGATCGCGATGAGTTCACCGGGCTCGACCTCGCGCACCACGCTGGCGCCGATCGTCTGCAGCGCTGCCGTCTCGGACGCCACGACCCACCCCCGGTCGAGGCGGCCGAGGGCGAGCGGCCGGACGCCATACGGATCGCGGGCGGCATACAGGGTGTGCTCGTCCATGAAGACGAAGCAGAAGGCGCCGCGCAGCTTGGGCAGCACCTCCAGGGCGGTCTCCTCGAGCGGCTTGTCGGGGTTCTCCGAGAGCAGCGCGGTGACCAGCGCGGTGTCGGAGGTGTTGCCGCGGGCGAGTTCGCCACGGGCCGCGCGACCGTCCAGTTGCTCGTCGACCAGCTCCCGCAGCTCCGCCGAGTTGATCAGGTTGCCGTTGTGGGCCAGTGCCACCGTGCCGCGGTCGCTGCCGCCGAGGGTCGGCTGGGCGTTCTCCCAGGTGCTGCCGCCGGTGGTCGAGTAGCGGGTGTGGCCGATGGCCAGGTGGCCGCGCAGCGACGTCAGGCTCGACTCGTCGAAGACCTGCGACACCAGCCCCATGTCCTTGTAGACGACGACGGTCGTGCCGTCGGAGACAGCCATGCCGGCGGCTTCCTGGCCGCGGTGCTGCAGGGCATAGAGCCCGAAATAGGTGAGTTTGGAGACCTCTTCACCGGGAGCCCAGACACCGAAGACACCGCATTCGTCCTGGGGTGCCTTCTCACCGGGGAAGAGATCGTGCGTCAGCCGTCCATCTCCACGCGCCACGCCACCAGTGTGACACGGCGGGCGGACTGCTCGGTCACGGGCGGTTCAGCAGGCGCTCCAGGATCAACCCGACGATCGCCCCGGCGAGCGCACCGATCGCGGCCAGTAGAGCGCCGATGAGCGCGACACCCGTGCGGGTGGAGTAGCCCGCGGTCTGCGGGCCGGTGCTGCCGATGATCGCGCCGACGATCAGACCGAGGACCGCTCCGGTGATGATGAACCGCAGGAAGTTGGGGGTACGGCGCACCCGGCGCCGGACCACGCGTGGGTTCCGCTGCGGGCCGGTCGGTCGTTCCTGCTCGTTCACGCCCAGAACGGTAACCGCGCGCGCTCAGTGGTATGTCGCCGCCCTGCGCGGGGCGACCTCGCACATCGCGTTGTTACCGGCGCGTAGAGACGCGGCGGCGAGCGCGATCGCGACTCGTTAGGGTGAGGCGCTAGTTGATCCCGTCCGGCGAACGCTCCGTCGGATCACCGTCGAACTCAGAGGTATTGCTCATGGTGTGGCTGATCCTGGCCCTGATCATTGTCGTGCTGGCCGTCGTCCTGTGGCTGCTGCTGCGCGACCCGAAGGGCGGTCGCTCGGTTGGCATCGACGGCGTGACCAGTGATCACAAGCTGAGCAGCGCAGAGCCGGCGGTCGATCCGGGGCAGCTCGCGAGCGCCGCGCCCGCCCAGGACTCGGTCGACACCCATGACGAGCCGGCCACCAGTGTGCAGCCGGCGGCCAGTGCGTCGATCACCGAGTCGGTGGCCGAACCGCCTGCGAAACCGGCAGCCGAGCCGGCTCCGGAACCGGTCGCCGAGCCGGCCGCCGACGACTGGGACGCCCCGCCGCCCGCACTCGAGGAGACGCCCGCGGCCACCTCCGCCGGCGACGACTGGGACGCCCCGCCGCCCGCACTCGAGGAGACGCCCGCGGCCACCTCCGCCGGCGACGACTGGGACACCCCGCCACCCGCACT